>QGUT01000016.1 GCA_003242255.1 Bacillota bacterium | reverse complement strand
TTTTTTGTGGGACGGTTAGATTGTGTTAAAGAAAAGGGTATACCATGATATTCAGGAAACTGCTTCCGACATTTTAAATGGCAAACCTTTTACCGTAAAAATAACAAATAGACCCTCCGAAAGGCTGGAGGACATATACATCAATGAGGTTCAATTCGTGATCTTTGAGGGAATAAAAACGGGGAACTTCACGGAAATGAGGGAAGAACTCGACAAACTTGAAACCGAATATAAAACCGATATCCGGGTCTTTATCGACGACGAAAACCTTTACCTGCAAATGAAATCGGATGAAGGTTTGCTATTTAAAATTATCCGGATGCATTAGGTTTACTCGGGAGGGGAGAAAAATTGCCTTTTGAAATAATTGCAGGCGTAGTTCTGGCCTTCATGATATTCCTTTTCGCCAACGGAATAAACGCATTGCCTTTGGCGGCCATAGGGATCTTGGCTTACGTGCTGCAAAATTACACGGATAAATCGTCAAGTATTATTAAAAATTCGCCAAAATCCACCGATACCGGAAAAGCCATAACCTTTGAAGATATTGGTGGCCAAGATACAGCAAAAAATGAATTGTTGGAAGCGCTGGATTTTATAAAAGATTACGATGAAATCAGCAAAATGGGAATTAGGCCCTTGAAAGGGATTCTTCTCACCGGAGCTCCGGGTACTGGAAAGACTCTGCTTGCAAAGGCTGCATCGAATTACATCGATTCCGCTTTTATCTCGGTCTCGGGAAGCGAATTTATAGAACTGTACGCAGGGGTGGGAGCTCAAAGGGTAAGACAGTTGTTCAAAACAGCCAGGGAAGTTGCTCGAAAGAATTCGAAAAAGCACTGCGTAATTTTTATCGATGAAATAGAAGTCATAGCCGGCGTCAGAGGAAAAAACAGCAGCCATTTAGAATACGACCAGACTTTAAACCAATTGCTGGTGGAGATGGACGGATTGTCGGCCAAGGATGATGATGTAAAAATATTAGTGATCGGCGCCACGAACAGGCCGGATATTCTAGATCCGGCGATCTTAAGGCCCGGAAGGTTTGACAGAATAGTGAGAGTCGATCTTCCCGATAAAGACGGAAGACTCGAGATTTTAAAGCTGCACACCAAAGGCAAGCCGCTGGCTGAAGATGTAAATTTGGAACAAATAGCAAAGGAAACTTTTGGATTCTCCGGTGCCCATCTGGAAAACCTCTGCAATGAGGCGGCTATCCTCGCCAGGCGAGCGGGTGAAAAAGTAATAAGGCAATGTCATTTTATGGAAGCAATTGACAAGGTGATAATGGGAGAAAAATTGAGGAGAAAACCTACAAAAGCGGAAATGAGGAGAATAGCAGTCCACGAATGCGGCCACGCTTTAATCAGCGAATTTTTCAAACCCAACTCGGTTTCCACCATAACTATAACTTCCCGTGGACAAGCTCTTGGATATATGCGCCAGAAGCAAGAGGAGGATATATATCTTTATACTAAAAACCATCTGGAAGCGGAAATCGCCATTGCATTGGCCGGAGCGGCAGCCGAAGAGGTGATTTTCGGCGAAAGCAGCACGGGGGCCTCGGGAGACATCGACCATGCCGTTGACTTGGCTAAGAAAATAATATTTTCCGGAATGTCCGAAATGGGCATTGTAGATAAGGACTCGATACCTTTAAAAGAACTGCATCAAGAAATTTCAAAAGTAATAAATGCACAAAAAGCAAAGGCTAAGGAAATAATAGAAAAGCACAAAGATGAGTTAAATCTTGTCATCGATTATCTCATGGAAAATGAAAAAATGGACGGCGAGACTTTTAGAAAAATGTTAAAGGACCTAAAAAATTTCAAAGTAGCTTAATTTTTTAAAAGGGTTAGCAAAAAAAATGGAGAATTCTTATTAAGGTGATGGTTATGAAAGCGGAGATAATCAGCGTTGGAACTGAACTTTTGTTGGGTCAAATAGTCAATACCAACGCCCAAATAATTTCCCAGGAGCTGCAGAAAATCGGAATTGATGTGTATTACCACACGGCAGTGGGAGATAACAAAGGGCGTTTGACGGAAATATTTCACACTGCTTGGAATCGCTCCGATGTCATAATCACCACAGGCGGGCTGGGACCAACTCAGGACGACCTCACAAAAGAGGCGATAGCCGAATATTTAAACCTGCCGCTAGTACTGGATGAAGACAGCTTAAACAAAATACGGGAATATTTTCAAAAAAGGCGGAGGGAGATGCCGGTAAACAACTGGAAGCAGGCCCTGCTGCCGGAAGGTTCCAAACCGATTCCAAATCAGAAGGGCACCGCCCCGGGAATCTTTTTGGAAAAAGGCGGAAAAATAGTTATCATGCTCCCGGGGCCTCCCTTCGAAATGGAAGCTATGTTAAAAGATTACGTAGTACCTCAGCTATCGAAAAAAACTTCCTCGGTCATATTTTCCAGAGTCTTAAAATTTTACGGCATAGGAGAATCGCTGCTGGAAGAAAAAATCAAAGATTTGATAGAAAATCAATCCAATCCTACCATAGCACCGCTGGCAAAGAGAGGGGAGGTAACCATAAGGCTCACTGCCAAAGCGGGCAGCCGGGAGGAAGCTATGAGCTTGATCGAACCGGTGGAAGCTGAAATAAGGTCCAGGTTCGGAGAATATCTTTACGCCTTCGACGACGAAAACATAGAGGATGTGGTAGCCCGTTTATTACTGGAAAAAAATAAAACGCTGGCCATCGCCGAATCCTGCACCGGTGGCCTTGTGTCCCATAAATTAACCCAAGTTCCAGGCATTTCGAACAGTCTCGACAGGGCCATAGTGACCTACAGCAACAGGGCCAAAGAGGAAGTCCTTCACGTTAAAAGCGAAACTCTGAAAAATTACGGAGCAGTCAGCGAGCAAACGGCCGTCGAAATGGCCGAAGGCGCAAGGAGGATCTCTAACACCGACATCGGCCTTTCGACAACAGGCATCGCCGGACCTTCAGGGGGGTCAAAAGAAAAACCGGTGGGGCTGGTGTACATGGCCTGCGCCGACTCTTCCGGCTGTACAGTGGAAAGGCACCTTTTCATCGGCAACAGGTCAGATATAAAAGAGATGGCTGCGAACGCCGCCCTCCAGCTTCTGAGGAAAAAACTGTTAATGCTGCCGTGAGGAGGTTTGAGTTTGGAAACGGTAAGGTGTTTTATATCCATAGAGCTGGACCCCCTGACCAGAAATCGAATTTCCCAATTGGTGGATAACTTAAAATTCGTGAAAGGGATAAAATGGGTCAGCGAAGAAAATTACCACATAACTCTAGCCTTCATGGGTCAACTCCCGGTAAGCCAAGTGCCTCTAGTCTCCAAAGCACTGGATGAAATATCCTCCTGCCACAGCCCCTTTGAGCTCAAACTGCAGGGCTCGGGCTTTTTCCCCAATGAAAACAATCCGAAAGTGTTCTGGATCGGGATACAAAAAAGTCGTGAACTTTACAGTTTAAAGCGTGACTTAGATGTAAGTTTGAAATCCCGAAATATCGATTTTGATGCCAAGCCTTTTTCTCCGCACCTCACACTGGGGAGAATTAAAGCCGGAGCAGATCTATCCCTTCTGCCGAGCAAAATTGAATTCTCTGCCTCTCTTACGGTAAAAGAAATCTTTTTTATGAAAAGCCAATTGTTTAAAAACGGACCAGTATATACGCAAATTTACAGGACATCCCTGAAAGGCGATATTTGACACTTAACCTCTAATGTTATATAATTTGATAGAACATGTGTTTGGAGGGGATATTCTTTGCTTGAAAAACAGAAAGCTTTGGAAATGGCTTTAGCCCAGATCGAGAGGCAATTCGGGAAAGGGTCCATAATGAGGCTGGGCGAGGCCCAGTCTAAATTTAACGTCGAAGTCATACCTACCGGCGCCCTCTCCTTGGACATCGCTCTTGGAGTTGGCGGAGTGCCGAGGGGAAGAATCATAGAGATATACGGCCCTGAATCTTCGGGAAAAACCACGGTGGCTTTACATATCATAGCCGAAGCGCAAAAGGCTGGAGGCACAGCAGCCTTTATCGATGCAGAACACGCACTGGATCCGGTTTATGCCCGCAAACTTGGGGTGGATACGGACAACTTGCTAATTTCCCAGCCAGATACGGGTGAACAGGCCCTGGAAATTGCTGAAGCCTTGGTGAGAAGCGGTGCCGTAGATGTCATCGTAATAGACTCTGTCGCCGCTTTAGTGCCCAAAGCGGAACTGGAAGGGGAAATGGGCGAAGCCCACGTAGGATTGCAAGCTAGATTGATGTCCCAGGCCCTGAGAAAGTTGGCCGGTTCCATAAGCAAGTCGAAGACCGTGGCCATATTTATCAACCAGCTCAGGGAAAAAGTGGGAGTCATGTTTGGAAATCCGGAGACTACCCCCGGAGGAAGGGCGCTGAAATTTTATGCCTCGGTGCGGATGGAAGTTCGCAAAATCAGCGTCATCAAAGAAGGCGATGAGGTAATAGGAAGCAGGGCTTCGGTTAAAATTGTAAAAAATAAGGTGGCTCCGCCTTTTAAAACCGCCGAGTTCGATATAATGCACGGGGAAGGGATATCGAGGGAAGGTTGTGTCTTGGATTTTGCCGCCGAAGCAGGCATCATACAAAAGAGCGGCGCCTGGTATTCTTATGAAAAAGAGCGCATCGGTCAAGGCCGCGAAAACGCTAAACAGTATTTGAAGGAACATCCGGAGCTTTTGAACGCCATAGAGCTTAAAGTGAAAGAAAAATATAATCTCATAAAATTGGATGCTGGCAAAGCCGAGAGCGGTAAAGAAGGGATTTCCTAATATGCGCTTCTTGTTTTTCACCGACACCCACATCAGAGGCACAGGACCTCAAAGCCGAACGGACAATTTTTACGAAACTTTGCGCGAAAAAATTCGCGAAGTAGTAAGTATTGCTAATAGCGAAAATGTGGATGCGGTGCTTCACGGAGGCGATATTTTCGACAGGCCGGATGTATCGCCCTCCTTAGTTAGAGATTTTGTCGTTTTAATAAATGACTTAAAGCCCCCTTTATACGCTATAGCGGGCAACCACGATATATACGGCCAGAATCCCACCACAATAAATCGCACCATGCTGGGCGTTTTGGATTCGGCCGGGGTAATAAAACTGATAAACCCGGGAGAAAAAATATTTTTCGACGATGGAGAAATCAAAATTCAGTTAACCGGGCAACACTTTTTTTACGGAATAGATTCGGAAAATAAAAAGTCTGCTTATTGTATTAAGAAAGACGAAAATGTTGATTTTGCGATCCACATGGTCCATGGAATGCTCCTCGACAAACCCTTTATCCCGGGGATTTTTCACACGCTCATAGAAGACATTTTAGAAACGGAAGCCGACGTAACATTGTGCGGACACTATCACACCGGTTTCGGCGTTGTAAAACTTGAAAACAGATATTTTATAAACCCGGGAAGCCTAGCTCGGATTGACGCCACTTTATCAGAACTTACGCGAATACCCGCCGTAATTTTATTAGATGTAAGGAAAGATGGAATTGGCGTAAAAAAACGAACCTTAAAATGCGCCCGTCCGGGCAGCGAAGTTTTCGACAGGAAAAAAATAGAAGAGAATTCTTTCAGAGAAAAGAAACTAGCCGAATTTGTCCAGGTCATAAATTCTACCGGAGAATACAACTTTACAAATATCACTGATATCGTAGAGCAATTGGCAAAGAAACAAAATATGGACAACAGGATAGTCGAGGAAGCCCTGCACAGAATCGGGAAGGCCCAGGAGATACTTTCGCAAAAAGAAGGAAGTGAATTTTACGAGGTGAGCTAATTGGGATTCATAAAGAAACTCATAATCAATAACTTCCAATCTCATAAGAATACAGAAATAACTTTCGACGAGGGTTTGACGGTAATCTTGGGTCCGACCGATTCGGGAAAGAGTGCCATAATAAGGGCATTAAAATGGGTTTTATACAACGAACCGCGAGGCACCGATTTTATTTCCGTGGGCAGCAATTCCTGCCGGGTAACAGTCGAAATGGACGACGGTACCATTATAACGAGAGAAAGGTCAAACAACAAAAACAGATATATATTGATAACCAAAGGGTCAAAACAAATATTCGAGGGATTCGGAAATACGGTACCTGTAGAAATCACTAAAGCCCATGGTATACCCAAGATATATTTGGATAGAGATTCAACCTGCGCCGTTAATTTGGCCGAACAATTGGACGGTCCTTTTTTGTTATCGGAAAACGCCGGCGTAAGGGCTCGAGTGTTGGGCAGGCTAATAGGAATCCACATTATAGACGCTGCCCAAAGGCTCACGATAAACGATCTTTTCAATGCCGAACAAAAGAGCAAAGCGATAAAAAGCGAGATAGAAGAAATAAATTCAAAGCTAAAAGAATACGACGATCTTCCTTTTTTGAAACAGAAAATTGATACGCTCCAGAGTATCGTTAAAGAACTGAGAGAAAAAAATCTGTTGTACAAAAAGTTGACAACTTTAAGAGACACCTTTTCTTCGTGCAACGCCGAAATAAAAAATTTGCAAGATACGCTAAAAAAACTCGAGACTGTATCGCAAGCAGAACTCTTTGCAGAAAAGGCTGATTTCGCTGTAAAGGTAAAGAACAATCTTATCGATTGCAAGTTTAAGTTAAAAACCCTTGAAAACGACATAACGAAAGAAAAATGCAATATAGAAAAAACTAAAAGGATAGGGGAGGCCTCCGCCTGCCACGAGAAAGCCTTGGAATTTTATTCACGACTAAAAAAATTGGTGGAAGCAAGAGAAATTATATTAAAAATTGATAGTGAAATATTGGCCTTTAAAAATATATTGGCAAAAACCAAAGAGGTAAACAGCGCAAGTTCATTGGTCGATCAGATAGAAAAAAGCCGAGAAAAATTATATGAACTAATAAGAGCTAAAGAAGTGAAGAGCCATTTGGAGAGCCAGATAAATCGGTGGAATCTCGAGGTTGAGAAATTTAAATCTATCGAAAAGGCCGATGATTACATAAATTCGGCAAACGCACTAAACCAAAAACTTTTAAGCCTTATATCGTACAAGCAGGCTTTAAGCCAGGTCGAAGCTTCGATAAGCAAAGGGCAGGTTTACACTTTGCAGAACAATAGAGAACTGACTTTGCTGGCGTCTAAATACGCCGAACTTCTTAAAAAACTTTCAAAATGCCCTACGTGTATGAATCCCATTGACGATACCCGGGCAGACCAGATAGCGGCCGAAATATTGAAAAGCGAGGGATGACCGATGAAGGCAGATCACGAAAAAGAAATCCAGGAGCTAAAAGCGAAAATTGACAAAGCTAAAGCGATGAGGTATAGAGCTGAAGCACGCCTGGAAGAACTTTTAAAGCAAAAACAGCAGATATTGGACGAACTGGATAAACTGAATGTCAAACCGGAAAAATTAGATGAGGAAATAGAAAATTTGAGCCGGGAAATCGATTCTTTAATAGAACGAGCGAAAAAACTGCTGCCTGAAGAATTATAGCGGACGGTAGGAGTGGCCACCATGAATGAAATGGAAGAATTAATAGAACGTGTAGAAAGCGGAACCCAAAAACTCATACTGGACTACACCGCGAGGAAAAGCCTGAAAGACCGTTTGGAAGAAGAAAAAGCCAATAAAGTCGAACAATATGAAAAGTTAAGAGAAGAAATCGATTTGCTGGAAAAGGTCAGGATTCTGCTTCAAAAGACTTCGGACTATGCCCGCGAACAGGCAAAGCAACAGATTGAAATGCTGGTAACGCGCTGCTTGCAATTCATTTTCGGAGAAAATATCGAATTTAAAATAGAACTCAGCGAAGTCCGCGGAAGACCTGAAGCCGAATTTTACGTAGTTTCGTCTTACGGCGATACCCGAATAGTTACAAAGCCGCAGGATGCGAGGGGGGGCGGGATCGTCGATATAATCTCATTGGCCTTGCGGATAGCAATTATTCAGTGCACCAACACCTACGTAAACGGCCCCATAATCCTTGACGAACCTGCAAAGCACGTGAGCAGCGAATATATAGCTAACGTTGCATATTTTTTAAAACAGATGAGTAAAGTTTTCAAGAGGCAGATCATAATGGTTACTCACAACCAATTTTTGAGTGAAATTGCCGATTTGGCTTACAGAGTCGAACAAAAGGATGGAGAGAGCGTTGTTACTGTCTGTCGTGACAATGGCGAGCAAAAATTGGATGGAATGGCTTCTGCTTGACAGTAATATATAAAAAGTATAAAATAAAATTGTGGAAGCTTCATACATTATTTGCAGTTAGGCTGGGAGGTTTGGGGGCGCGAAATAAATTAAATTTAGAGGCTACCCTACGTAAAACCGAGTTCCCCTCGGTTTTTTGTTTTATGTTCAGATATCGCTGATACTGATTTAAGGAGGTGAATGGCTATCAGTGAATACAGTACTATATGCAGCTATTTCCGGATTATTATCCCTGGTCATCGGATACTTCCTCCGCAAATACATCGCTGAAGCTAAAATCGCATCGGCAGAAGAAGAAGCGGGTAAAATTTTAAAAGAAGCTCAGGAAAAAGCAGAGTCGATCAAAAGGGAAGCTATCGTCGAAGCAAAAGAAGAGATTTTGAGGTTAAAGAATGATTCCGAAAGGGAATTAAAAGAAAGGAGAAATGAGCTTCAGCGCGCGGAACGGCGTCTTTTCCAGAAGGAAGAAGCGTTAGAGAGAAAAGCCGAAATGTTGGAAAAGAAAGAAGACGC
Source organism: Bacillota bacterium (assembly GCA_003242255.1). Lineage (GTDB taxonomy): Bacteria > Bacillota > Thermosediminibacteria > Thermosediminibacterales > Thermosediminibacteraceae > Fervidicola. The sequence continues at coordinate 12,289 of QGUT01000016.1, read as the reverse complement.
CGTAGCCAAAAAAGAGGCAGAAGCCAACAAGCTCTTCGAACAGGCCAACGAGCTTTATAAAAAGCAGTTGAGCGAACTCGAGCGAATTTCTGGAATGACTTCTGAAGAAGCAAAAGAATACCTCTTGAACAAAGTAAGAGAAGAAATCCGTCACGAAACGGCGATGATGATCAAGGAAATAGAAACCCAGGCCAAAGAGGAAGCTCAAAAGAAGGCAAGAGAAATAATTTCTTACGCCATTCAAAAATGCGCCGCCGATTACGTAGCAGAGACTACCGTCTCTGTAGTAACTCTTCCCAATGATGAGATGAAAGGCAGAATAATTGGGCGCGAAGGGCGAAATATAAGGACCATCGAAACGCTGACGGGAGTAGATTTGATTATCGACGATACTCCCGAAGCAGTTATCCTTTCAGCTTTCGACCCGATAAAGCGCCAAATAGCAAAGATTGCCTTGGAAAAACTGATAATAGACGGCAGAATCCATCCGGCGAGAATTGAAGAAATGGTTGAAAAGGCCCAAAAAGAAATCGAAAATATTATACGCGAAGAAGGAGAAAAGGCAGCCTTTGACGCCGGCATTCACGGCCTTCACAGCGACCTTATTCGCTACCTCGGCAAGCTCAAATTCAGGACCAGTTACGGGCAAAACGTGCTCCAGCACTCGATCGAGGTGGCCCATTTAGCTGGGGCAATGGCAGCAGAACTTGGCGTAGACGTAAAGCTTACAAAACGAGCTGGTTTGCTGCACGACATCGGAAAGAGCGTAGACCAGGATATCGAAGGTCCCCACGCGCTGATAGGAGCGGAGCTCGCGAAGAAATACGGCGAATCACCGGAAGTAGTCAATGCCATAGCCGCCCACCACAACGACGTCGAACCTATGACGATCGAAGCCATATTGGTACAAGCTGCAGATGCAATTTCCGCTGCAAGGCCCGGTGCGCGGCGCGAGACGTTAGAGGCCTATATAAAACGGCTTGAGAAACTTGAAGAAATTGCTAATTCCTTCAAAGGTGTAGAAAAAGCTTTTGCCATCCAGGCAGGGCGCGAAGTGAGGATAATGGTAAAACCCGATGAAGTGGATGATCTAGGTGCGATAGAACTTGCGAGAAATATCGCCAAGAGAGTGGAAGAGGAACTCGAATATCCGGGGCAGATTAAGGTAAATGTAATAAGAGAGACTCGTGCTACGGAGTATGCGAAATAAAAGTGCGCAAGTTTTTGCGCACTTTTTTTGCAAATAATCTAAAGTAAGGAGTGAAGACCTTGAACATAATGTTTATTGGAGATATAGTAGGTAGACCCGGCCGAAAGATAATCAAAGAAATTCTGCCTGAATTGAAGAATAAATATAAAGTTGACTTTACTATAGCTAACGCCGAAAATGCCGCCGGTGGCAACGGTATAACGAAAAAAATAGCTGAAGAACTCTTTTCATACGGTATCGACTTTCTTACCATGGGCAATCACGTATGGGATAATAAAGAAATCTTCGATTTTGTAGAAGAAGAATTGAGAATGGTGCGCCCGGCCAATTATCCTCCGGGAACTCCGGGAAAAGGTTCCCAGGTAATAGAATTAAACGAAAATACGAGAATTGGCATTTTAAATATCTCCGGTCGCGTTTTTATGCCAGACTTGGATTGTCCTTTCAGAACAGCAGATCGGGAAATCGAAAAGTTGAAGAAGCTTTCAAATATTATTGTAGTAGATTTTCACGCTGAAGCTACTTCGGAAAAGCAGGCCCTGGGATGGTATTTAGACGGGAGGGTTTCAATAGTGGTAGGTACCCATACCCACGTGCAGACTGCCGACGAGAGGATACTACCTAAAGGTACGGCATATATCACTGACGTGGGAATGACGGGCGCCTACGACGGAATACTGGGGGTTGAAAGAGAGCCCGTTATAAAAAAGTTTCTGACCCAAATGCCCGTTAGATTTGAAGTAGCGAACGGGGCCGCTCAGTTAAATGCGGTTGTGGTAGAAATTGACAAGGCCACGGGTTTGGCTTTAAAAATACAGAGAATAATTGTAAAACAATAAAAATTATTGTTATAATAAAAAGGATTTTACAAAGAAGCATAGAATAATTTCATTAAGCTAACTATTTTAAGGAGGAATCATTATGGAGGTATTGAAAGTATCAGCTAAATCAAATCCCAATGCAGTAGCTGGAGCCATTGCCGGCGTAATTAGGGAAAAAGGGGTAGCTGAAATTCAAACTATTGGTGCAGGTGCATTAAACCAAGCGGTAAAAGCGATAGCCATAGCTAGAGGATTTGTGGCCCCCAGTGGAATTGACTTAATATGTATACCTGCTTTCACAGATATTGAAATAGACGACCAGCAGAGGACAGCTATTAAGCTCATCGTAGAACCTCGGTAAGTTATTTTCGGGAGGAAACCTATGCGAGTCGATCTTCATGTCCACACCGCTTTTTCCGACGGCACTTTGACTCCAGAGCAGGCGGTGGATACAGCATATTCGTTGAAATTGCGGGCTATCGCCATAACTGACCACGATACTGTAGAAGGAATAAAACCTGCCTTAGACAGAGCTAAAGAATACTCATCCTTTGAAGTAATTCCCGGAATTGAAATAAACGCATTTTATTTAAACGAGGAAATACATATTCTGGGATATTATATCGACTGGGAAAACGATTTTTTGAGATCGACTTTAAAGTCCCTTCAAGAAGAACGTGTGGAACGGATTAAGAAGATTGTTAAAAAACTAAATGATATGGGTATTGAGATAAGTTTTGAAGACATATTAGCCAAGGCATCGGGGTCATCCGTAGGCAGACCCCACGTAGCCGCGGCTCTTGTAGAAAAGAAAATAGTCTCTTCGATAAAAGAAGCTTTCGATCTTTATTTAGACAAAGGAAAACCGGCTTTCGTGCCCAGAGAAAAAATAACGCCTCACTACGCCGTAGACGTATTAAAAAAAAGCGGAGGTATCCCTGTACTAGCTCATCCGGGAAAGATAAAAGATCAGAGTATAGTAAAATCTTTGATTGATTACGGCATTCAGGGAATAGAAGTCTATCACAAGGACCACGATGAAGAAATGGTGCAGCACTACAAAAAAATTGCCTCAAAATACGGATTGTTGTTGACCGGCGGATCCGACTGTCATGGTAAACCTCTAATTATGGGGAGTCAGCCTGTCCCCTATGAATACGTGACTCAACTAAAACAAATAAAAAAACAACTGTGTATACAATAGTTCAGGTTTTTTGGTATATTTATTTTTTTTTCTTAAAATACAGAGGATTTTTTTCTATTATATAGAATACATAATACAAAATAAAAAATAACGAGATTTTAGTCATCCGGAAACGAGGTGATAGAGTGCCGGTGGGAACGGCTAGAATCAGCATTGACCAAAAAGTCTGTAAGAAATGTGGTATTTGTGTCGCTTTTTGTCCAAAAAGTGTACTTACTTTAGTCGATGATAAGCCTTTCGTAGCAAACCCCGAAGCGTGTATAAAATGCAAGATGTGTGAGTTGAGGTGCCCAGAATTTGCTATTGTAGTTGAAGGAGAGGGTGGCAATGAGTAGTAGTCCCAGATTGATGCAGGGTAATGAAGCATGTGTAGAAGGGGCTATAGCTGCGGGCATGCGGTTTTACGCTGGATACCCTATAACTCCATCAACCGAAATTGCTGAAATCGCATCTGAAAAGCTCCCTAAAGTCGGAGGAAAATTCGTGCAGATGGAAGATGAAATTGGCAGCATGGGAGCTGTTATCGGAGCTTCCCTGGCAGGCCTTAAGGCAATGACGGCTACGAGCGGCCCCGGTTTTTCTTTGAAGCAGGAAAACATCGGTTTTGCATGCCTTGCCGAAGTGCCCTGCGTCATCGTCAACGTTCAGAGAGGTGGACCCAGCACCGGCCAACCCACTTTACCGGCTCAGGGCGATGTGATGCAGGCTAGATGGGGAACCCACGGAGATCATCCCATCATAGTTCTATCTCCTTCTTACGTGGGCGAAGTTTTCGATCTGACTGTAAGAGCCTTCAACCTTTCGGAAAAGTACCGCGTACCCTGCATACTTTTAATGGATGAAGTGGTAGGTCATCTCAGGGAGAAAGTTCAATTGCCTGATCCGGCTACTTTAGAGATTATAAACAGGAAGAAACCCGACCTGTCAAAAATAAGCCATTACAACCCCTATGAGGACTACGATGGCGACGGAATCCCACCGATGGCGAACTTTGGAGAAGGCATTCCCTTCCACGTTACCGGTCTTATCCACGACACAACTGGATTCCCATCAACAAAGCCTGAAGTTACAGAAGCTTTGATAGGACGATTGATGAGAAAAATTTACAACAACATAGATGATATAATCGATTTTGAGAAATATTTCACAGATGATGCCGAAACAGTCATCGTTTCGTTCGGGTCTCCGGCCAGATCTGCCATAAGAGCTGTCAAAATACTGCGCAACGAAGGAGTAAAGGTCGGCTTATTGCGCCTGAAGACAATATGGCCGTTTCCCAGAAAAGCTTTCCGGGAGTTGCCGTCGACGGTCCGGAATATAATTGTAGCCGAAATGAATTACGGACAATTAATCGAACCTGTTGAAGCAGCTTGTGCTGGCAAATTTAACATTTTTGGACTCAACAAATTCAACTGTGAGTTGATAAGCCCCGACGAAGTCATCGCAAAGGTTCGGGAGGTAAACAAAAATGCGTAAGAGTCTTGAGAGATACTTTAGAACAGATAAATTGCCCCATATCTGGTGTCCAGGCTGTGGGAACGGCATAATTACCGGCGCACTAGTGAGGGCTATAGATAATTTAAAATTGGATCAAGATAAGATATGTGTCGTATCGGGAATCGGATGCTCATCGAGGGCTACCGGCTACTTAAATTTCAATACCCTACATACCACCCACGGCAGAGCGCTGGCCTTCGCGACGGGCATAAAAATGGCCCGACCCGACCTCAAAGTAATAGTGCTGACCGGCGATGGTGATTGTGCTGCTATCGGTGGCAATCACTTTATACACGCCTGCAGAAGGAACATAGACATAACCACCATCATTTTCAACAACAGCATATATGGAATGACCAGCGGCCAGTATTCTCCCTTAACCCCTGTAGGTGCATACGCGACAACCGCTCCTTACGGGAACATAGATAGAAATTTCGACCTGTGCAAATTGGCAGAAGCAGCCGGTGCCACCTACGTTGCAAGGGGAACGGTTTACCACGTGCCGCAACTCATAAAGTTAATAGAGAAAGCCCTTTTGCACAAAGGATTTTCGGTGGTAGAGACAATAAGCACTTGTCCCACTTATTTCGGCCGCAAAAACAAGTTAGGATCTGCGGTGAAAATGATGGAAATGTTGAGAGACAATGCAGTCTCCGTAAAAGCTGCTGAAAAGATGTCGAAAGAGGAACTATCGGGCAAGATCGTTATAGGTGAATTCACAAATGTCGAGGCTCCGGAATACACCGAAGAGTACATGAAGATAATAAAGCGGGCACAAGGGGAGGAATGAACGGTGGAAGAAAGGACCGAAATAAGACTCAGCGGCTCTGGTGGACAGGGACTAATTCTGGCAGGGATAGTTTTGGCAGAAGCCGCAATTTTAGACGGCAAAAATGCGGTACAATCTCAATCATATGGTCCCGAGGCGAGGGGCGGCGCGAGCCGGGCAGAAGTAGTGATAAGCGACGGCGACATCGACTACCCCAAGGTCACGAGGCCTAAGGTCTTGCTGGCATTAACCGAGCAGGCTTTTAACAGATTTAAAGACAGCGTAGCTGATGATGGAATAATAATATTGGATTCATCGATAGAAAAGGATGATACTCCACGCGAAATAATACAGTTGCCAATTATAGAAACTGCGAAAAATGAAATCGGAAAAGGCATGGTAGCCAATATGGTAGCCTTAGGAGTAATTGTGGAGTTGACAAAAGTGGTAACAAAGCAGGCCGCAGAAAAAGCAATTTCAAATAGAGTCCCGAAGGGAACTGAAGATCTGAACTTGAAAGCTTTTCACGCCGGTTGCAACCTGGCTGAAAAGCGAGTTTAAAAATTCTAATTTTTAAAAAATAGGGAGGCTTTATTATGGCTGAAACCCTTAATCCCTTTGAGATCGTGCAAAAACAAATAAAAACTGCCTGTGATAAATTAGGGCTGGAAGAATCGGTTTACGAAATTCTCAAAGAGCCCGAAAGGGTCATGGAAGTATCGATCCCCGTGAGGATGGACAATGGTAGCATAAAAACTTTCATAGGTTACAGATCCCAGCACAGCACAGCTTTAGGTCCCGCAAAAGGCGGCGTAAGATTTCATCCCGATGTGACCATGGACGAAGTAAAAGCTCTGTCGGCCTGGATGACTTTCAAATGCGCCGTAGTGGGCATTCCTTATGGCGGCGGCAAAGGCGGCGTGCGCTGCAATCCCAAAGAATTATCTCAATCGGAATTAGAGAGGTTAAGCCGTGGATATTTTAGAGCGATTAGCCCCATCATCGGCCCTGAAAAAGATATTCCAGCCCCTGACGTCTACACGAACGCGCAGGTAATGGCATGGTTTATGGACGAATTCAGCCAGCTTAAAGGCTATTATACTCCCGGCGTTGTAACAGGGAAACCGATAGTATTAGGAGGTTCTTTGGGGAGAAACGAAGCGACTGCGAGAGGAGTAACCATCAACATTAGGGAAGCGGCGAAGAAAATAGGTTTGGATCTTAAAAAAGCCACCGTTGCAATTCAGGGATTCGGAAACGCCGGCAGCGTAGCGGCGAGACTTTTGCACGAATTGGGATGCAAAATAGTTGCGGTCAATGACTCCCAGGGCGCTGCATACAATCCCGATGGCTTAGATCCGATAGCGGTAAAAGAGTATAAAAAGAAAAATAAGACCGTGAAAGGTTTTCCCGGCAGCAAAGATATTTCGGGAGCGGAGTTGCTAGAACTCGATGTAGACATACTGGTACCGGCCGCTCTGGAAAACGTAATAACCAGCAGCAATGCAGCTAATATAAAAGCTAAGATAGTGGGTGAAGCGGCCAATGGTCCGACCACACCGGAAGCCGATGAAATCCTGTACAAGAAGGGAGTTTTGGTAATCCCGGATATACTCTGCAATTCGGGCGGAGTAACAGTTTCTTACTTTGAATGGGTTCAGAACCTGATGAACTTCTACTGGACCGAAGAAGAAGTAAACAGCAGGCTCGAACAGATCATGGTTAAAGCTTTCAACGAAGTTTTCGATCTGCATAAAGAGTACAAGGTCAACATGAGAGAAGCCGCTTACATGCTGGCAATCAAACGGATTGCTGAAGCACTCAAGCTGAGAGGATGGGTATAGGAAGTTAGTTTTCGCTGGTTTTTTCAATCCCTCCCTTAAATCTTTAGGGAGGGATTGAAAATATTTGCCTAAAATAAAGGAATTTCTTAATTTTAAATAGAAAATAATAGTATCTAAGTTTTAAAGCGGGAGGGCTGTTGATGTTTGACAGGGAATCCCTCAAAAAATTGGAACAAGAGAAAATAAGGTGGGAGAGTACTACTGTTAAAAAAGTGACAGAAAAGACACCTGAAAGATATGAAAAATTTCTCACAGGTTCCAATTTAGAAGTAAACCGTTTGTATACACCATTAGATGTACAGGAAATGGATTACATGAGAGACCTGGGATTTCCAGGGGAATATCCCTTCACCCGCGGAATTCAACCCACTATGTACAGGGGACGCCTGTGGACCATGCGGCAGTACGCAGGCTTTGGAACTGCTGAAGAATCCAATAAGAGGTACAAGTACCTGCTATCTCAAGGGCAGACGGGGTTGAGCGTTGCCTTTGATTTGCCCACTCAAATAGGGTACGACTCGGACCATCCTCTGGCCCAGGGCGAAGTAGGTAAAGTGGGAGTAGCTATCGATTCCCTGAAGGACATGGAAACTCTCTTCGACGAAATACCCCTGGATAAAGTTAGCACGTCTATGACTATAAATGCCCCTGCCGCCATACTTCTCGCCATGTACATAGCTGTGGCAGAAAAGCAGGGAGTAAGCCCGGATAAGCTGTCGGGGACCATTCAAAACGACATTTTGAAAGAATACGTAGCTCGGGGAACATACATATTCCCGCCGGAACCCTCGATGAGGCTGATAACCGACATTTTCGAATTCTGCTCCAAACACGTGCCCAAGTGGAACACCATCAGCATAAGCGGTTATCACATAAGAGAGGCTGGGGCGACGGCCGTCCAGGAAGTAGCTTTCACCCTTGCCAACGGCATAGCCTATGTGGAAGCCGCCATAAAAGCGGGACTGGATGTGGACGAATTCGCACCGAGGCTGTCTTTCTTCTTTAACGCTCATAACGACCTTTTAGAGGAAGTGGCCAAATTCAGGGCAGCCCGGAGGCTATGGGCAAAAATCATGAAGGAGCGATTCAAAGCAAAGAATCCCAAATCCATGATGCTGCGATTCCACACCCAAACAGCTGGTTCTACGCTGACGGCCCAGCAGCCCGACAACAACATAGTTCGCGTAACCATACAGGCCCTGGCAGCTGTGCTCGGTGGAACCCAATCCCTGCACACCAATTCAAGGGACGAAGCATTGGCTTTGCCCACCGAAGAATCGGTGAGAATAGCCTTGAGGACCCAGCAGATAATAGCTTACGAAAGCGGAGTAACGGAAACAATAGACCCACTGGCTGGATCCTATTACGTAGAGCATCTGACAAACCTCATAGAGCAAAAGGCCATGGAATACATTAATAAAATCGACGAATTGGGCGGTGCACCTAAGGCCATAGAAAAAGGCTATATACAGCAGGAAATCCAGGAGAGCGCTTACAGGTACCAGCAAGAAGTAGAATCGGGCCGGAGGATCGTCGTCGGAGTAAACAAATTCCAGATCGAAGAGGAGCCTCCGAAGAACCTGCTGAAAGTGGATCCTGAAGTCGAGAGGATTCAGAAAGAAAAACTCAGTCAACTAAAGGCCACCAGAGACAATTTAGCCGTAAAAAATGCTTTAGAGGAATTAACAAAGAAGGCTGCGTCCAGCGACAATTTAATGCCGGCCATTATAACCTGCGTAAAGACGTATGCGACCTTAGGCGAGATTTGTGATGCTCTGCGCCGAGTCTTCGGCGAATACAAAGCTACTGTGAGTTTCTAACAAGGGGTGAATAGTGATGCAGGAAGGACAGACGATCAGGGTTTTAATAGCAAAGCCCGGCCTTGATGGCCATGACAGGGGAGCAAAAGTAATAGCCAGAGCTTTGCGCGACGCCGGCATGGAAGTCATCTACACAGGCCTTCGCCAGACTCCCGAGCAGATCGTGGAAGCAGCCATCCAGGAAGACGTGGATGTAATAGGCCTTTCCATATTGTCGGGTGCTCACAACGTGCTTTTCCCGAGGGTAATGGAACTCCTGAAGGAAAGAGGTGTCGACGATATACTGGTAATTGGCGGCGGTGTGATACCCCACGAAGACATTCCTTACTTAAAAGAATGTGGTATTGCCGAAATATTCACCCCTGGAACCCCTATTTCTCAAATAATAGATTTCATAAAGAACAACGTGAAGAAGTAAAGACAGGGGTGTGAAATTTGGAACTGGTAGAGGGAATCCTTAAAAAAGACAAGCGATCGGCAGCTAGGCTCATCACCCTAATAGAAAGGGAAGACCCAAAAGCCGTAGATGCTTTGAAAAAACTTTATAAGTATACGGGGAATTCGTACATTATAGGCATAACCGGTCCACCGGGAGCAGGGAAGAGCAGCCTGGTAAATGAACTCGCCAAAAGGATGAGAGCCAAGGGCAAAACGGTGGGGATCATAGCCGTAGACCCCACCAGCCCCTTCACAGGCGGCGCGTTGCTCGGGGATCGAATAAGGATGCAGGATCTGACCCTTGACCCCGGCATCTTCATAAGAAGTATGGCAAGTCGCGGATCTCTAGGAGGTATAGCTAAAGCTACTTATGATGCTATCAACGTTTTGGACGCCTTCGGCATGGATTATATAATCGTAGAAACAGTGGGAGTTGGCCAGACGGAAATAGACATAGTAAAAGTAGCCGATACGGTGGTTGTGGTTCTCGTGCCTGGCTTAGGCGACGATGTGCAGGCTATAAAAGCCGGAATAATGGAGATTGCGGACATATTCGCCGTGAACAAAGCTGACCGGGAAGGTGCCGATAAACTTGTAACCGAAATAGAAATGATGCTAGACCTATCCCAGAAAGAATTTCTCATGAGGCCTCCAATAATAAAGACCGTCGCCACCACTGGTGCCGGCGTAGACGAACTGGAGGCAAAACTAAATGAGCATTTAAACTTTATTCTAAAAGAAGGTCTGCTAGCTCAAAGGAGAAAAGTAAAAGCGCGAGAAAATTTCATGGAATTGATAAAATTTGAGATCGGCAAGAGGATCTTTCAAGAAAAGGGACAAATTATAGAGACCTTGATAGATGAGATATTTGAAAAAAATACCGATCCTTATACCGCCATGGAAAAGCTTTTACAGACCATTATAAAGGGGGAATCTTGACGTATGAAAATCTTGAAAATTGATCACATCGGCGTAGCCGTAAAGAGCATAGAAGAGGCGTCCAAAGTATATACTGAGCTTTTAGGGCTTCAACTTCAAGGTATCGAAAAAGTCCAGGAACAAAAAGTTAAGGTGGCTTTTATCCCGGTGGGAGAAAGCGAATTTGAGCTTTTGGAAGCCACGGACCCCGAAAGCGCAGTCGCAAAATTTATAGAAAAAAGAGGAGAAGGCATACAGCATATAGCCCTGAGAGTGGATGACATAGAAAAGGCATTGGAAGAACTCAAACAAAAAGGCGTGAGGTTAATCGACGAAAAGCCGAGGTACGGAGCCGGAGGAGCTAGAATAGCCTTCATTCACCCCAAAGCCACGAACGGCATTTTGATTGAACTCTGCGAGAGGTAAAAGGAGAGGAAAGAAATGGAAACTATGGAACAAAAGTTAGAGTTTCTCAGAAAAAAAAGGGAAGAAATTAGGCTGGGCGGCGGAGAAAAGAGGATCAAAAAGCAGCACGAAAGCGGCAAGCTGACGGCGAGGGAAAGGATAGAAAAGTTGCTCGACGAAGGAAGCTTCGTGGAAATCGACGCTTTCGTCGAACACCGGTGCATCGACTTCGGCATGGCGGATACCAAAGCCCCCGGTGAAGGCGTAGTCACAGGCTACGGCACCATAAACGGCCGGTTGGTCTTCGTGTTCGCCCAGGATTTCACGGTAATTGGTGGCTCCCTGGGCGAGATGCACGCTGCCAAGATATGCAAGGTCATGGACATGGCCATGAAGATGGGAGCGCCGGTAATTGGCCTTAACGATTCCGGAGGAGCCAGGATTCAGGAAGGGGTTGATGCTTTAAAAGGTTACGGCGAAATCTTTTACAGGAATACCCTGGCTTCCGGCGTCATACCGCAGATATCGGTAATTCTGGGCCCATGCGCGGGGGGAGCTGTATACTCGCCGGCCCTTACCGACTTCATTTTCATGGTGGACGGCATAAGCAAGATGTTCATAACGGGGCCCCAGGTAATTAAAGCAGTAACCGGCGAAGATGTAAGCCCCGAAGAACTGGGAGGAGGGCTGGCCCACAACACGAAGAGCGGAGTAGCCCATTTCCTCGCATCCAACGAGGAAGAATGTATAGAGAGCATAAAGAAACTTCTATCCTACATTCCGTCCAACAATCTGGAAGACCCGCCCTGCTTAGACCCGCGCGATGATGCATATAAGTTTGTCGAAGAATTGAATACTTTAATACCTACAGATCCAAATAAGCCCTACGACATGAAAGAATTAATTAAGAAAGTGGTAGATGATGGGGAATTTTTCGAAGTGCAGCCCCACTATGCCCAGAACATGATAACCGGCTTTGCCCGGCTCAACGGCAAGAGCGTAGGGATACTCGCCAACCAGCCAAAAGTTCTGGCCGGCTGCCTTGACATAAATGCTTCTGACAAAGCGGCGAGGTTTGTGCGCTTCTGCGACGCTTTCAACATCCCCCTGATAACCTTCACCGATACCCCCGGTTATCTTCCCGGGGTAGCTCAGGAACACGGCGGCATAATAAGGCATGGCGCGAAACTGCTCTATGCCTACTCGGAAGCTACGGTGCCCAAGATAACGGTAATAGTCAGGAAAGCTTACGGCGGAGCGTATATCGCCATGTGCTCGAGACACCTCGGAGCTGACCAGGTTTTTGCATTCCCCACCGCCGAAATAGCCGTCATGGGCCCTGAGGGAGCGGCCAACATAATAT
>QGUT01000127.1 GCA_003242255.1 Bacillota bacterium | reverse complement strand
AATAAGAATTCTGTCCTTCAATCCTACAAGTCAATGATGGTGTTAGTCGCCGGCATTGTCACCGGCTGTATAATCGGCTTTATTTACGGCGAAAAAGCCACGGTGCTCAAACCCTTCGGCCAGATATTTTTGAACCTCATGTTTACGGCCGTCGTGCCTCTGGTGTTCTCCAGCCTTGCCAGTTCGGTGACAAGCATGACTAACATGAAAAGGCTCGGCAAGATTCTCGGCAATACGATATTCTTTTTCGTCTTAACGGGGATAATAGCCTCTATTGTAATAATAGCTATTGTTACCGTAATACCGCCGGCTGAAGGCATAAACATCGAGATGGGAGAATATGAGCAGCCCGAACAGATGAACTTTTTGAATCAGGTCGTAAAAGCTCTCACGGTGGAAGATTTTAATCTCCTCTTATCTAAAAGCGCCATGCTCCCATTGATAATTTTTTCAATCGTCTTCGGCTACTGCGTAAACAGCGTGACGATAGCGAGGAAAATGGAAAACAATCCGGTAAGCGATATTCTTGGAATATGTTCCGATGCTCTTATGAAGATGATTAATTTAATAATGCTCTATGCTCCGATAGGATTGGGCGCGTATTTTGCGGCACTGGTCGGAGAGTACGGGTCCCAGCTCCTGGGAGCTTACTCGAAAGCGGTGATCATGTTTTACCCCATATGCATATTCTACTTCTTAACGTGCTTTACGCTTTACGCCTATTATGCCGGCGGCATGAGGGGAGTAAAAGTATTTTATAAAAACATCTTCCCTTCGGTGGTCACATCCCTTGCAACCCAGAGTTCCATCGCCACCATACCGACCAACCTGGCCGCTACCAGGAGAATGGGCGTTCCCGACGATATAAGCAACATAATACTGCCCCTGGGCGCCACCATCCACATGGACGGGACCGTGCTTACCTGCTTGATGAAAATAGCATTCCTGTTCGGACTTTTTAAGATGAACTTCATCGGCCTCAACGTGTGGATTCCCGCCACAATCCTCTCGGTTATGACCGGGGTTGTCATGAGCGGTATTCCCGGCGGCGGAATGATGGGAGAGTTCATTATCGTCAGCTTCTACGGCTTTAATCCCGAAGTTATCCCAATCATACTCACCATCGGGTTGCTTACAGATCCCATTGCAACTATGTTGAATTCTACGGGAGACGTAGTTGTATCCATGATGGTAGCAAGGCGGGTTGAAGGCAAGGATTGGATGGACAAATTCTTGCCCGAGCCATCTAAATAAATTTATAAGTTTGGAGGCTAAAAAATGTATAACTTGGATGTAATAGTAGACAGAAGGAATACCAAATCCGTAAAGTACGAAGAAATGGATATAAACTTTGGAAGCAATGACTTGCTGCCTTTCTGGGTGGCTGACATGGATCTGAAATGTCCCGATTTCATGATCGAATGCATAATTAACCGCGCAAAACACGGGGTTTTCGGATACTCCAAGAGGATGCCGGAATTTTACGAGGCTATCGTCAACTGGCTGAGAACTCGCCACCAACTCGAAGTAAAAGCCGAAAACATAGAATACGGGCCCGGCGTAGTATTCCTCCTCAATATGATGATAAGAAAATTTACAAATCCCGGCGACAAGATAATCATTCAAAGCCCCGTCTACTATCCTTTTAGAAAAATTGTAGAGGGAAATAAAAGGATAGTAAGCGACAACACCCTGAAATTCGAAAACGGCAGATACGTTATGGACTTTGAGGATCTCGAAAGGAGAGCTCAAGATCCCCAATGCAAGATGATGATCCTTTGCAGCCCCCACAATCCGGTTGGCAGGGTGTGGACCCGAGAAGAGCTCAAAAATGTAGTCGAGATCTGTTACAGAAACAACGTGCTGCTGGTGTCCGATGAAATTCACTTCGATTTGGTATATAAAGGATATAAACACATACCTGTCTTGAATATCGATGAAAAATACAACGACAACATAATAATCTGCACAGCACCGAGCAAGACCTTCAATATTGCAGGCCTGCATTCGGCTTACTGCATTATACCCGACCCGGAGAAGATGAAGAAATATAAAGAAGAACTGCACCTCCTCGACCTGAACCGTTCTAACGTCTTCAGCCAGGAAGTGACTCAGGCCGTCTACGAAAAAGGGGCAGACTACGTAGACAAACTGGTGGAGTTCCTGGAAGACAACATGAATTTCGTCCACGATTACGTCAAGGAAAACATAAAAGGCATCACAGCTTATAAGATGGAAGGCACATACCTCATGTGGTTCGACTGCAGGGCCCTGGGGTTGAGCACCGAAGAACTGGACGATCTATTCTTTAAAAAAGCCAGGATCGCCTTCGATTCAGGATACTGGTTCGGCGAAGCCGGCAAAGGGTTCATGAGAATGAACATAGCCTGCCCCAAATCTATGCTTAAAGAAGGCCTGGAGCGCTTGAAAGCCGCAGTAGATCAACTTTAATTAAAAAGGGCGGTGGTCCAAATTAGGGATCACCGCCTTCTTTGTGAGTCTCAGCCCGTTGCAAAATTTCCCGCACTATCGCAGTTTTGGCATCGGCATAGTGCTGAACATGCCGCCAATTATCCTTTGCCAAATTCTGCTTGACCTCAACTTGGTGCGAACTTCTTCACTCTCAAGCGCTTTTTTCAAAGCTTCACGCAATATTTTCAACCTGTCTTCAGGAACTCCTGCTTTTGTCACAATACCACGCGAGCTGTCAGCTACAACCTTAACCCCGATCTCTTCATAGATAGTAGGAACATCAGGCAACTGTGGTACCCGTTCCTCTGCAGCTACGGCAATAACCTTGAGTTGTCCAGCCTTAAGGGGATTTCCAACCTCACTGACATTTGCAACGCAGACATCTGCATGCTTTCCGTAGAGCTGGGTCAATGACTCAGAGCTTCCTGTAGTAGAAAGTTGCACAAAATTTGCGCCTTCAAGAGAATCGAGTTGTGCCCTGGTTGGGTCGTATTCCAATTGGGCAAACGGCAGAAAGCTTGCTGCATCATGCCAGAAGATAATTGATCTGGTCTGAAAAACTGATGTGCTCCGGATCCCATTTTCTTGCAGGGCAGTCCACAATTTCGTACGGTACGCCCAGTTCATCGATAAATTGAATAAACTTTTCATCAAGCCACGGAGGCGTCCATGCACCGGATCTGCATATATGAATCTTCGACACCTTTATATTTTCCCCCAGATCATCAAAATCGCAATATTTGATATTGTAAAGGCTGTTCATCGACTTGAAATATTCAGGTTTTTCCGATGTGTAAGGGCTATAAATGATATATGCTTCTTCAATCAACTTATCCTTGAAAAGTTTCCCTAGCCAGTTGGAACAATTGACTTCAAAATTGAGGGACGAAAGGCCTCCATATCCAAGATCGGCATGGGCATCGAACAGGTAAATTATTCTGCAGCCATTTTCTTTTGCTATGCTATAGGACAATGCATGGGAGTCCGAAACATAAACTTTTAGATCCTGTTCAAATTGAAAGTGCTTCCTGATTTTTCCCCAGAATCCGCCCACCTCGGGGGAGAGCTGATATGACTTTTGAATATCCCTCCCCTTCAGCTGTTCCTGGATATACTTTTTATACCAATGGTCAACCAAGCTCTTATTATTTTCCAAATGCGAACCCCAATCTTCTTTCTTTATGTAGATGAAGTAATCCCAATCTATCGATAACAGGCAGTTTTTCATTGTATTACCTCCCTCCAGAATGAAACTATTATAGGAGCATTGCATCCTAACGTTACATTCTGGAGTGGTTCTACTGCGCGGCAATATCTCTCATACCGGGCCTTTTCTTCGTGTCATCATCATACCTCCCAGTTCAATCATATATTTCTTTTTTTGAAAACGCAGTCTTTCAAATTCGTCGGCAAACCTTCTCGAAAGTTCCTTGGGCACAGTTACTACTGGCTCCACATGCAAAGGATCACCAACGATAATAGCTTTCTTAGCACGCCACAGAACTCCCAATGCAGAATACGGAGTTGCTTGACCGGCTTCATCAATTATTAAAGTCCCCAACTCCTCTTTGCCAATGTGTTTTAAAAATCTCTCCACCGAAGCAAAATGTCGTCGATACTACCGGAACAATCAGCAACAACGTATTTAAAAGGTGCGCGTAACTGGATGCTTTATTTCTTTCTGATAGGTTTCCATTCGAACAATTGATGAGACAATTAATATTTTGCCTTACTGCCTTTGAATTTAAGACAAATGCCTTATGCAGCATTAAGCTGTAATAAAATAATTCTTCTCTAAGCGTGTCATTTTTTTTATTGGTCCAGGGGCAGGCCATCTGGGAGTTCTCATAATTTTGTATATCCTTCCAGAAATCTCCATCGGCGAACATTTCCGTTTCAAATTTTCTCTACGGGTATCCAAATTTCGCAATAATAATCTTCTGGATTTCCTTCAGGGGGAGTGTACATTTCAACAGTGTAATTCCCGGCGAGCTTGTAATTCTTACAAGAATGCCCTCAACCCACCCCAGCATAAATAACCCCCTCCTGCTTTCAATTTCATCCTAACACTCATTTGAGAAAGATACCCGACTTTTTGTGCTTTTTACTGCAAGTTATATTACACAATTGTAAAATAAATTTCAATATAATTTATAATTCTCTTACATTTAAAGAAG
>QGUT01000126.1 GCA_003242255.1 Bacillota bacterium | reverse complement strand
AAGAGCAAAAAAGGGTGTGGAAAGGATTTTAAAAGACCTGGGAGCTCTTTAAGTTTTCTCAGTGGGAATACGAGTTAGGACCACGGTACACGAAAAGATCCTGTCCCTGGAAGACATCAAAGCCATTGCCTGGTGGCTTTCGGGGGCCAAAAGGTACACCCTGCAGGGCTATCGCTACTCGGAAGGTGTGCTGGACGTCGATTTTTGCGGCAAAAAGCCCTGCGATAGGGCCTTCCTCGAAAAGGCAATGGAGGAGATTTCGGAGCACTTCGCCGAAGTCCTTGTAAGAAATTAAGTTCAAGGGGGCATCGATGTGATCACCTGCCAGGTATCTCTCTTTCCGTTGGGGAGGGAAGACTACGAGAAAGTGGTGCTGAGGGCCCTCGAATGGCTGAAAAGCTTCGAGGTGGAAATGGAAGTCACGCCCCTCAGCACGGTAATGAGAGGGGACGACGAGGAAGTCTGGAAAGCCCTTCGGGCCCTCTACGAAGAAGGGGTAAGGGAAGGAGGCCAGGTGATTTTTACCGTCACCATGACCAACCGGGGGAGCCGCTAGGGCGGCTTACTCCATCACCGCTCCCCGGCTGGCGGAACTCACGAGCCTGGCGTACCTTTCCAGGTAATAGCCTTTGGGCGCTTTGGCGGGTGGCTTTTCCCAGGAGGCGAGCCGCCTTTTTATTTCTTCGTCGCTGAGCCTTACCTCCAGTCTCCTCCCGGGTATGTCTATGCTTATGACATCCCCGTCCCGGACCGCCGCTATGGGGCCCCCCTCCATGGCCTCCGGCGACACGTGCCCTATGGAGGCCCCCCTGGTGCCTCCCGAAAAACGGCCGTCGGTGATCAAGGCCACTTCCTTGTCGAGGCCCATGCCCGCGAGGGCGGCGGTGGGGCTCAGCATTTCCCGCATGCCCGGCCCGCCTTTAGGTCCTTCGTACCTTATGACCACTACATCCCCCGGCTTGATCTTCCCGCCCGTAATTGCCTGAAAAGCGTCCTCTTCCGAATCGAACACCCGGGCCGGTCCTTCGTGGCGCATCATCTCTGGGGCTACCGCCGACTGCTTCACTACCGCTCCCTCCGGCGCCAGATTCCCGTACAGTATCGCGATTCCGCCCTCGGCCATGTACGGATTGTCGAGGGGCCTTATGACCTCAGGGTCGAGCACCCTGGCGGAAGAGGCGATCTCCCCTATGGTCCTTTCGGATACGGTGGCGCACCCGGTGTGCAGAACCCCCAGCTCCAGGAGCCGGTTCAGAACTGCCGGGATTCCGCCGGCTTTGTCCAGGTCCTCCAGGTGGTGCTCGCCGGCCGGGCTCAACTTGCAGAGGTTCGGCACCTTTCGGGATATTTTGTCGAAGGCGTCGAGCGGAAGGGAAACCCCTGCTGCATGGGCTATCGCCATGAGGTGGAGCACCGTGTTGCTCGAACCTCCTATGGCCATATCCACTGCTATGGCGTTTTCAAAAGCCTCGAGAGTTAATATATCTCGGGGCTTTATGTCGTTTTTGACCATCCGCACGACCGCTCTTCCCGCCCGGTTGGCCAACTGCAGGCGCCTTCCGGTTACGGCGGGAACGGTGCCGTTGCCCGGCAGGGCAAGCCCCAAGACCTCTGCCATGCAGTTCATGGTGTTGGCGGTAAAGAGCCCCGCGCAGGAGCCGCAGCCGGGGCAGGCCGTAAGTTCAATTTCCTCCAGTTCCTCCAGGCTTATCTTCCCGGCGGAATAAGCGCCCACGCCTTCGAAAGGCCCGGATATCAGGTCTATGGTTTTTCCGTTGTGCCATCCCGCTAGCATGGGCCCGCCCCCCACGTAAACTGCCGGTATGTTCAGGCGCCCTGCGGCCATGAGCATCCCGGGCACGATCTTGTCGCAGTTTCCGATGAGCAGCATGCCGTCGAAGCCGTGGGCCATCACCATGGCCTCGATCGAATCGGCGATGAGCTCCCGGGAAGCGAGGGGGTACTTCATGCCGAAGTGGTTCATGGAGATTCCGTCGCAGATGGCTATGACAGGAAATTCTATAGGAGTTCCGCCTTCTTCCAGGATGCCCCGCTTGGCAGCATAAGCCACTTGGTCCAGGTGGTAGTGTCCCGGCACCACCTCGTTGTGGGCGTTTACCACCGCTATGAGGGGCCTTTTTAGCTCTTCCGGTGTGTATCCCATGGCGTAAAAAAGGGACCTATGCGGTGCCCTCTCGGGCCCCGCCTTTACTCTATCGCTCAGCAATTTCCTTTCCTCCTCACATCTGATATAAAAATTTTATGATATTATATGGAACCGTTGAAAACTTGTCAATATATAAAAAAAAGCCAAGCCCCCCCTTGACAAAGGACAATTTAGGATGTTAAAATATCGCTCAAATAAAAATAGCCAAATGTGGTGAAGGAGAGCAGGATGTCCGGCCGGTCCAAGAGAGCCGGGGGTGGTGGGAGCCGGTACCTGGCTGGCATTCTTTCTCGCTCCGGAACAGCCCGGGTGAACGAAGTAGCCCGGAGCCGCGGACCAAGGCGTTAAGGGAACGAGGCCCGAAAAGATTTATTTTCGGGTGAAGCAGGGTGGTAACGCGAGGTACCTCGCCCCTGATACGGCACGTATCGGGGGCGGTTTTTTTTACCAAAAAGGGGGTGGAAGAGGGATGGAGATTACGGGAGCAGAGGCATTGGTTAAGAGCCTGGAAGAAGAGGGGACAGAAGTGGTCTTCGGCTATCCGGGAGGGGCGGTGCTGGAAATATACGACGCGCTGTTTCACCACAAAAATATAAGGCACGTGCTCACCCGTTCGGAACAGGCGGCGGCCCACGCGGCCAGCGGATACGCCCGGGTGTCCGGCAAGGTTGGGGTCTGCATCGCAACTTCCGGGCCCGGCGCCACCAACCTGGTGACGGGCATAGCCACGGCCTACATGGATTCCATACCAATAGTGGCCATAACGGGCCAGGTGCCACTGAGCCAGATTGGCGGCGACCTTTTTCAGGAAGTGGACATAACGGGAGCCACGGCGCCTTTCACGAAGCACAACTATCTCGTCAAAAATGCCGCCGATATACCGAGAATAGTGAGGGAGGCCTTCCATATAGCTTCTACCGGCCGGCCGGGGCCCGTTTTAATAGACCTGCCCAGGGATGTGGCCCGGCAAAAAATAAAATTTGCCTACCCCAAAGAGGTTTCCCTCAAGGGCTACAAGCCGAAGCTCTACGGCCATCCGCTGCAGATTGCGAAAGCGGCGGACGCCATAAACGGGGCGGAAAGGCCGGTGGTACTGGCCGGCGGAGGAGTGGTGTCCTCCGGAGCCCACGAGGAGCTCCTGGAACTCGCCGAAAGGGGAGACATACCCGTTGCGGTCTCCCTCATGGGAGTAAGCTCCTTTCCGGCGGAGCATCCGCTCTATTTGGGCATGGCGGGCACCCACGGCGTCCCCCGCGCCAACGAAGCACTGAAAGCGGCGGACCTGGTGGTAGCCCTGGGATGCCGGTTCAACGACCGGCTGACCGGCGGAGCCAGGGGGTTTGACGAAAAGGCAAAGATAATCCACGTGGACGTGGACCCCGCCGAGATCGGCAAGAACGTGAGGGCCGATATCCCCATAGTAGGGGACGTAAAGAACGTCCTCCGGGGACTGCTAAAGCGAATAGAAAGCAGGTCCCGGGAAGGCTGGAGGGAGTACCTGGAAGGGCTCAGAGGCCGGGATGTGGCGGAAAACTGCGGGGACCTTTCGCCTCTGGATGTGTTCCGGGAGCTCTACGAGCAGACGAAGGGGGACCTTATAATTACGACGGACGTGGGAGCCCACCAGATGTGGACGGCAAGGTATTACAAATTTATACACCCCAGGAGTTTCATAACTTCCGGTGGGCTCGGCACCATGGGCTACGGCCTTCCGGCGGCCATAGGGGCGAAGATCGCGAATCCCCAAAAGCAGGTGGTTCACATAACCGGGGACGGCAGCTTCCAGATGAATTTTGCGGAGTTGGCGACCGCAAGGGAAAACGGCCTTTCCGTAAAGATTATGCTCTTTAACAATAAAGGCCTGGGGTTGGTAAAGGAACTGCAGGACCTCCACTGCGGGGGGCGGTACAGCCAGGTGCACTTTGGATTTCTCCCGGATTTTTTGAAATTGTCGGAAAGTTATGGGATAAAGGCTTTGAGAGTCGAGGACGGGAAGGAATTAAAGAAAGCGATTTCCGAAATGCTCGGGGAGGAAGGCAGTTTTCTCCTGGAGTGCCGCTTCCCCATAGAGGCCAGAGTAAGAAGTGTGCTGGGGGGAGGGGGAGTTTCATGAAAGCCACCTTGGCGGTCTTGGTTGAAAACCACCCGGGGGTTTTATCCAGGGTGGCCGGCCTTTTCGCGAGAAGGGGCTTCAACATCGAAAGCCTGGCGGTCGGCCCCACCGACAATCCGGAAATCTCCAGGATGACCATCGTGGTGGAAGGCGACGAGAGGATCATCGAGCAGATCAAAAAGCAGCTCAACAAGCTGGTGGACGTGATAAAGGTGAGCTTCATCGAACCGGAAAATTCGGTGAGCCGGGAACTGGTGATGTTCAAAGTGAACACCGAGCCCGAAAGGAGGTCCGAGATAATAGGCATTGCGGAGATTTTCAGGGCCAACATCATCGACGTAAGCCGCGATTCGATGATCATCGAGCTTACTGGCG
>QGUT01000125.1 GCA_003242255.1 Bacillota bacterium | reverse complement strand
GGGGTAAAGTTAATATAATATAGTAGACTTCGAAAGAAGGGGGGTTGCTTTTAATGGGCGATTATCCGAAATATCCCGACTACGACTGCAAAGGGCATCCCGATTATGACGACCATTAAGACCACCACCATCACAAAAAACACGATAAGTGCGACTACGACATGATCGAATCCGAAATGACTTCGATGTTCGATCCTTTATGCCATGAAATAATGCACCACGTGCGAATGGTCTGCGACAGGAACGATGACCCGTGGAGATGCCCTTGTCCCACCAGAGAGATGGTCGAGCGCTGGTGCGACGAGGTTATGTATTCCTGGTCCCCGTCGTGGTATTCTGCCGAA
The DNA here is from genome assembly GCA_003242255.1 of Bacillota bacterium. Lineage (GTDB taxonomy): Bacteria > Bacillota > Thermosediminibacteria > Thermosediminibacterales > Thermosediminibacteraceae > Fervidicola. Next base: position 4,315 of record QGUT01000125.1, on the reverse strand, counting down.
GTCGAGACTCAGCAGTTCGGGCAAAGGCCTTTAAGATCTTTGGTACTCGCTCTCTTGATATTCGAATTGCTGCGCAGAAGGCGCAGAATATATAGATAACGGCAGGGGGGCTGCTGGAGAAAGCAGCCCTTTTGTCGTTTCCCCGGTTCGACGGCATTTAAAATATTTCCCTGGAAATATCGCATCTTGTCGAGATTTTGGCAAAAGCATCCCGAAATTTTTAACATAAAAAGTCTAAAAACAACAGTTGGCCAAAGCTAGACCAAAAAAGCCTCGGCTTTATCCCAGGCCGAGGCCTTAATTTCTATATTCGCTACACCAATTTTTCCAAATACGCCGCTGCCCTTTCCTCATCGTCCACCCGGAAAACCACCATGGCCTTGCCGGGAGCGTCGCCGGAAAAGGCGTACATATATTCCACGTTTATGTCATTTTCGCTCAGGACTTTAAATATCTCCTGCATCTTTTTAAAGGGGGAACCGCTTACCTCCACCGCCACAGCGTTGTTTATTCTGGCCGCGTAACCGTTCTCCTGGAGTATTTTCAAAGTCTTTTCGGGCTCATCGACTATAAGCCTCAGTACGCCGAAGTCGGCAGTATCCGCCAGCATCAGGGCCTTAATCTGCACGTTGTTGTCCGCCAAAGTCGAGGTCACCGAATAGAGCCTGCCGGGGCTGTTTTCCAGAAAGACCGAAATCTGCTTTACCAGCATTTCCTACCCCTCCCTAACTTAAATTTTCCTCTTATCTATAATTCTCTTTGCCTTCCCTTCGCTCCTCTCGATGGTCTTCGGTTCTACTAACTTCACTTTCACCGAAATGCCAAGGGTCGATTCTATTTCATTTTGAATCTTCTTACTCAAATTTTCAAGGGACCTTATATCGTCGGAAAACATCTTTTCCGATACTTCCACGTGGACCTCCAGGACGTCCAGGTAATCGACCCTGTCTATGACCAACTGGTAGTGGGGCTCGATCTGTCCTACTTCGAGCAGGACGTGTTCTATCTGCGACGGGAAGACGTTCACGCCCCTTATTATTATCATGTCGTCGGTCCTGCCCTCAATCCTCCCTATCTTCACGCTGGTCCTGCCGCAGGGGCACGGCTCTTCGATGATCCTGGAAATGTCCCCGGTCCTGTAGCGAATCATGGGCAGGGCCTCTTTGGTGAGGGACGTAAACACCAGCTCTCCCTTTTCGCCGGGAGGAAGGACTTCCCCGGTTTTGGGGTCTATCACCTCGACTATAAAATGGTCCTCGTGCACGTGCAGGCCGTTTTTATAAGGGCACTCTATCGCCACGCCCGGGCCTATTATCTCGCTGAGCCCGTAGATGTCCAGGGCCGTCAAATTCAGCCTCTCTTCGATTTCCCTCCTCATGTTCTCGGACCACGGTTCGGCGCCGAAAATCCCTATCCTCAATTTGAACTCATCTTTAGAAAATCCCATCTCTTCTATGGTCTCGGCTATGTGAAGCGAATAGGAGGGAGTGCAGGTGAGGACCGTCGTCCCGTAATCCTTCATTATCATGACCTGCCGTTTCGTATTTCCGCCTGACACGGGTATTATCGTCGCGCCCATTTTTTCAGCTCCGTAGTGCACCCCGAGTCCTCCCGTAAAAAGCCCATAACCGTAAGCGTTCTGTATCACATCGCTCCTTCCTACTCCTGCGGTGGTGAGGGTCCTGGCCATGATCTCCGACCAGACGCTGATGTCATGCCTCGTATACCCCACGACGGTCGGTTTCCCGGTAGTGCCGGAAGAAGAATGGATCCTCACCACTTCGCTGAGAGGGACAGCAAACATGCCGTAGGGGTAATTGTCCCTCAAGTCCTTTTTAGAAGTAAAGGGCAATCTGCGCAGGTCTTCCAGGGATTTCAAATCCTCGGGCTCGAATCCCACTTCCTGCATGACCTTTCTGTAATAGGGCACGTTGTAGTACGCCCGCTCCAGAGTGTTCCTCAGCCTTTCGAGTTGCAGCTGCTTTAGTTCCTCTCTGGGCATGCACTCGTATTTTGCATTCCAATACATGATGAAACCCCCCTGCTCTAAATTTTCGATAAACAAAAAAGCCTTTCATCCCAATGGGACGAAAGGCTAATTTCCGCGGTACCACCCAAATTGGCATAAAAGCCCGCTCTTTTTCGGGCACGGACTTTAAGTCGATGCCCTATTGCTTTAACGGTCAAATCCGTCCGGACCTACTTTAAGTTTCAGCCCGGAAGCTGGGAAGCGAACTTCGACTACTCGCACCTGGAAGCGCTTCCAGTCTCCGGCGCCTCCTCCCTGGGAGGTGCATCCGTAGCCTACTTTCTTCCGTCATCGCTTTTTGCCATTTTATTTTTGAAATTATACCACGGCAAAACGTCTTCCGTCAATGCCATTGCCTCAATTCTTTATTTTTCTGTAAAATATCATGGGGAAATACTAAAGATAGCACACTCGAAAGGTGGGGTTTTATGTCGAAGCGCATTGTCGAACTCGACCTTTTCCGCGGAATAGCGGTGGTCCTCATGGTGATCTTTCACGCCGTCTTCGACCTGGCGTACTATTTCGGCTTTGAAATCGATTATGCCCGGGGCTTTTGGTACTACGAAGGAAGGCTTTCGGCCATCTCGTTCATGTTCATCGCAGGCATTTCCTCGTGCCTCAGCCGGAATCCAGCCCGGCGGGGCATTAAACTCTTTCTCTTCGGCATGGGCATCACGGCAGTAACTTACTTTTGGGAGAAAGCCAATTACATCAAATTCGGCATTCTCCACTTTTTAGGAACATCTTATTTACTTTCGGTTTTTTTCAAGAATTTGAACTCTTTCCTGCTGGTCCTCGTTGCAGCGCTCCTATTTGCCGCCTGGACTTATTTCGACTCCATCACTACAGCTAACCCTTATCTTTTTCCGCTGGGAATTACGACGCCCTATTTTTCGTCCCTGGACTATTATCCCCTCGTTCCGTACTTCGGCGTATTTCTGCTGGGCATTGCCTTTGGAAAGGAGTTTTACGCCAGGGGGCACAGAGTTTTCAGGGAACTCGGCGAGAACGTCTTCTCGCTCCTGGGAAGGCATTCGCTTTTTGTATATCTTATTCATCAACCTCTGATTCTGTTATTCCTCCATATGGCTCGAAAGTCAGGAATCCTATAATATTACAAGTCTGTTACAAAAAAGGAAAAATATCCTCGGCAATAGAATTTAAGTATAAATAAAATCTAAGGGAGTTGAACAAAATGCCGCAACTTTCGCGAAAGCCGATCTCTGCCCTGTTGATTTTCATATTTTTCTTCAGCCAGACTCTTTCTGCCCTGGCACAGGATACGGTTTTGCACGAGGAATCGGTGAAATTCCCGGTGACAAGGGGAGTCTCCTACGAAGGAAGGACACTGTTCACCTCAGCGGGATGGCAGAAGATACACATCCTCACCGTTGATCTCACATCCGAAAACGTGGACATCGATGCCCTGAGAAATAAAAACGGCCTATCCCAGCGGCAGGTTTTGAGCAAAATGGTTTCTGAAAACCAGGCGGTGGCCGGGATAAACGGCGACTTTTTCGTAATGGCAAGCCCTTCGTCCCCCATCGGAATCCAGGTAAGCCAGGGCAGGCTGGTTTCTAGCCCTTCCAACAGGACCGACATGGCGTCCTTTGCCCTGACTTACGGAAATATCCCGCAGATCCTGAAATTCGAGTTTACCGGAAAGGTAATTGCGCCTAACGGTGCTTCCTTCGGCGTAAGCGGCGTAAACAAGGTGGGCAACGGCGGCGGAAAGATATTGATCTACACCCCCGAATTCGGCAAAACGACCCCGCAAGCGGAAATGACCTACGCTGTGGTGAAGGAAGGCTTTATCGAGAGCATTTTTGACGGCACCTATGCCGAAATCCCTGAAGAAGGCATGGTGCTGGCGGGAATTTCTAACGCCTCTTCCTTTTTGAAAAACAACTTTTCAGTAGGCGACGAAGTCAAGGTAGAACTTCAAGTCACTCCGGATATCGCCGACCTTAAGATGGCTTTAGGCGGCGGGGCAGTCCTCGTCGACAACGGCAAGATACCGTCGACTTTTTCCCACAACATCGCGGGAGAAAACCCCAGGACGGCGGTGGGTTTCACAAAGGACGGCAAAAAACTCCTGCTCGTGGTGGTCGACGGGAGACAGGCTTCGAGTAGAGGCATGACTCAAAGTGAACTGGCTCAACTTATGCTGAACCTCGGCGCTTATAACGCCCTCAACCTGGACGGCGGCGGATCCTCCACCATGGTGGTGAGGGAACCGGGCGAAAAATCCCCCCCGGTAACAAAACGGCCGTTCCTTTAACACAA
>QGUT01000124.1 GCA_003242255.1 Bacillota bacterium | reverse complement strand
GTACTGGGGGAACCCGGGAGAGTAGGACGCTGCCGAAATCTTATTTTTATATATATTCCGCTAAAAAAGACCTCGAATCAGGTCTTTTTTTTTATAACTTAATGTGACTTCACGTAGACAGTGGGCAGTTCAACTTTGTTGTCGGCAGTTTTTTTTCATATATACCCAAATTGACTATTTTATAGTAAGATTAATGATAGAAAAATATTGTCGAACTATGAGGGGAAACCGCTGTGGAAAGCGGTCAAAGCTAAAAACATCAGAATAAAACCGAGTGCGGATTGCCGCTTAAATGATTGTATAAAAAAACTGAAATAAATTAATATATCAGGAGGTACGTGTATGAGGAGATTAAATTTTGTCATCTGGGGTCTTATTTTTTTTCTGGCCTGGCCGGTGCCCGTTTGGGCCGAGCCCGCTGTAAGACAAAAGCCCGAGAGCATAAGGGTGTTGATTGAAGTGGACGATTATAAACTTGCGAAGTACGAGCCTGAAGAAGGTACATATCTCGGCGCATATGTTTATCAGGATACCCTGATAAACGGAGACATGAAGGAATTCAACCGGCTCACCGGCAAAAAGCATGCATCGTTCTTCCTTTATGTGGGTTACGGCCATAGATTCCCCCAATGGTGGATAGACCAATTAAAGGAGGTAGGAGCGGCGGCTCACATCGCCTGGGAGCCCAACGAAGGTCTGGATAAGGTAAAGGATGATGAATACCTGCGGGGATTTGCCAGGAAGCTGAAAGAGACGGGCATACCGGTGTTTTTGCGTTTCGCTTCGGAGATGAACGGCGACTGGACCGCCTACAGCGGGGACCCGGAAAAATACATAGAAAAATGGAGGCTCGTCCATGATGTAATGGAACAGGAAGCCCCCAATGTGATGATGGTGTGGACCGTTTTCACCTTTCCCCAGGCAACTATAAAAAAATATTACCCCGGCGACGAATACGTGGACTGGGTGGGGGTAAATATATACAATGTGGTATACCATAACAATAATATAAATCACAGGGCTTCCCATGAAGACCCGCTTGAACTTCTGGACTACGTCTACGATAACTTTAGCATGAGAAAACCCATCCAGATTTCGGAGTACGGCGCCACACACTATACAGTAACCGATGGTAAGTATTACGAAGACTTTGCAATACAAAAGATAACGCGCATGTACAACGGCATAAAGAAAAAGTATCCCAGGGTCAAGTCCATATTCTATTTTGACGTAAACAACCTGGTCAACGCCCCCGAAGGGCGCAGGATAAACAACTACGCCATTACGGACAACGAAAGGATTTTGAGGACCTATTCGGAATTGATAAAGGATCCTCACTTCCTAAGCGACGTGGGGCCAAACTTAGAGGGTAAAGCTGACCCGGAGTTGATGCACGTAAAAGACGGAGTGTACATTGCCAAAGAAAAGACTTTCGTATCTTCCCGGGTGCTGAGGGAATTTATGAAGGCTTCGGTAAACTGGGTACCGGACAAAGGACAAATCTCGATTAAAAAAGGCGACAGGGAAGCCGTATTTAATGTGGTGCGATATGGAGATGCCTTAAAAGGGGCAAAAGGCGCCTTCATATTGAAGGGTACATCTTACTTTCCATTGAGGGAAGTGGCCCATGTTCTGGGCTACAGGGTATTGTGGGACGAAGGTGAAAATCTGATTAAGGTGGTGCTGGAAAAATAAGTATATGAAAAAGTGGGTTTCGGTTCTGATGATAGGGCTTCTAGCCTTTGCCGCAGCCGAATGTTTAAGACTGAAAGTTTCGATGGGTCCCGGTGATGGCGGATGGAATTTGCCTGAGTCTGCTGCGGAGCTAAAAGCGTCTTCAAGGCCCGAAGAACTGGACTACCAGGTGGTGGTAGTTGGGGCCGATCCCGAGGGTATAGCCGCGGCAGTATCCGCCGCCAGGAACGGCCTAAAAACGTTGCTGGTCGACCCGCGGGACAGGGTAGGGGGCCTTTACACCCTGGGGTGGCTCAACACACTGGACATGAACTACAAAGGTCCAAATACCAAAGAAGTGGTCAATAAGGGGATCTTCAGCGAATTTCACCGGCGCATAGGCGGGGATGTGGCCTTCGACATCCCAACGGCCCAAAGGGTTTTTGAGGATATGCTGAAAGAGGCTGAAGTGGATGTATTGCTGGAGGCTTCCGATCTGAAGCCCATTATGGAGGGAAACACCGTCCGGGGAATTGCCTTCAAAAGAGAAGGCAGAACTTACAGAGCCATGGCGCGGGTTGTGATCGATTCCACGCAGGATGCCGATATAGCCGCTATGTGCGGTGTACCGTATAAATTCGGAAGAGAAGACCTAGGCTTTCCCGGCGAGGTGGGTGCCACCACCCTGGTGTTTTCAGTAAAAAACGTCGACTGGGAAAAAGTAGTTTCTTACCTTCAGGGCGATAAAAACCCGTACAGCGGGGCCACGGACAAGAGCGCCTGGGGTTATGAAATAATGTTCAAAGCTCCCACGAAAGACCCGCACATCCAGATGAGAGGTATAAATGCCGGCCGGCAAAATGACGGTACTGTGGTAATAAATGCGCTGCAGATTTTCCATTTGAACCCTCTGGATGAGGAAGAAAAACGGAAGGCCATAGAGAGAGCCAAAGCCGAGCTGCCGGGAATAATCGAATTCATGCGAAAAAACGCCCCCGGCTTTGAGAAGGCGGAACTGGCCGGCGTAGCTCCGGAGCTTTACGTCCGGGAATCCAGGCATATCGAAGGCGAATACACCCTGACGGCGGAAGATGTGTTCGAAAACAGGAATCAGGAAACGGCGGTAGCTTTCGGCAGCTACCCTATAGATATTCAGGCCAGGGAAAAGGGCCAGACCGGCTGTGCTTTAAACGGTATTAATCCCTACGGTATTCCTCTCGGTGTCATGGTGCCCAAGAGAGTAGACGGTCTTCTGGTGGCCAGCCGCTCTGCAAGTTACGATACGGTGGCCCACGGCAGCGCCAGGACGGTGCCTGTTGGTATGGCCCTGGGCCAGGCAGCAGGAGTGGCGGCTAAACTTGCCATAGAAAGAAACGTGACTTTCCGTGAAATGGCCCACAGCGACGAAATGATACGAGAAATAAGGGACATATTGACAAAACAGGGAGTGGACCTTACTCCCATAAAAGTGGATAAACCGGAGATGAAAAGCTGGGCATATCCTTACATCCGGCGTCTTAGGGGCAAGGCAATGCTCTCCAAGGGGTATTACAACGACTACCGTCTGAACGAAACCGCCACAGCCAATACCTTTCGGCGTATGTTTGTACTTATAAATTACAATTCGCCCCTGAAGGTTGACATGCACGTCCTGGACGGCTTTAAGCTCGATCAACCTATAACAAAAAAGGATTACATTCAGATAATAAACAGGATTCTGGGAACTGACTACGGCGATTACAAAGAGCTTCTGGAAGAAGGGATTATAGACGAGACCACCTACCGCCGGGTGGAAATGCGCCGGGAATTTCTCACCAACGCGGAGGCATACGCTCTGGTAGATGGGCTGGTGCGCTACATGGAAAAGGAAGTTAAATAACTCAATGAGCGGAGGGCTTGACCTAAGAGGGTAAGCATACCCACTGTGTAATTTTGAGGGTGCAGTGAGAGAAAAGGGAATACAGAAAAGAAAGAAAGATTTCGGTGGACATAGCGGAGGGGAAACACCGGTTTCCATCCCGAACACACAGGTTTATCGATATAATCTATTGAATTTATCCGAAAAAAACTATAAGATTGAGATAATACAAATAATTGTTATTAACTATATTTTAGGAGGGTTCTTATGGCTATAATGTGGACTCCCGACCTGTCGGTAGGCGTGGAGCATATTGACAACCAGCACAGGACATGGTTCGAAAAAGCCAACGAGCTGTTTGAAGCAGGAAAGGCCCAGAAGGCGAAGGAATACATAGATCAAATGATAGATTTTCTGGAGGAGTACACCAGGCTGCACTTCAGGGATGAGGAAGCCTATATGGAAGAGATAGGTTACCCCGGCCTTGAAGAACAGAAGAGAGCCCACGCGGCTTTTGTCAAAGAACTGGCCAAATTAAAGGAGGATTACAACAAGTCCGGCGGCAACCTGCTGGTCATAATAAATGCAAATAAATTGGTAGTGGATTGGCTCACAAATCACATCAGAAAGCAGGACAAAAAAATAGGTGAATACGTGAGAAGTCTAAATAAATAAGTAAATTTTCGGAAATGGCTTCCCCCGAGGGGAAGCCATTTTTTGTCACTCATAGCGCAGCGCTTCCACCGGGTTCAAGCTGGAAGCCCGGCTGGCGGGGTACAGTCCGAAAAACACCCCGACGATCAGCGAAAAGCTGAAGGCAATCAAGATGAAAGTGGGCGAAAATTTTACGCTCACGTTTAAAGCCTTTCGGAGTGCCGTGGCGGCGCCGAAGCCGGCCAGGATTCCCAGGAGACCGCCGGAACCGCTTAAAATGGTGGACTCTATGAGAAACTGGGTCATTATCTCGCTTCTGGTGGCTCCTAAAGCCTTCCTTATGCCTATTTCCCGGGTCCTCTCGGTCACCGAGACCAGCATTATGTTCATTATGCCGATGCCGCCCACCAGGAGTGAAATGGCGGCGATGCCCCCCAGCATGGCGGACATGATGCTGGTGGCCTCCTGCACCGTTTCCAGTATCTGGGCCTG
>QGUT01000123.1 GCA_003242255.1 Bacillota bacterium | reverse complement strand
CAAATTGCCCGTCCAGAATCTTGCCTTCCGGCCGTGGTTCCGGGAATCGGTGGCAGGAAAGGTGTACGTGTCGAACCCCTATATAGATCTTGCCACCAACCGCATGACCGTTACCGTCTCGGTTCCGGTAAAGGCGGAAGGCGGAGAGATAACAGGGGTCCTGGCGGCGGACGTGGACATCAGAGATGTGAACTGAAAAATCTAGGCGTAGAAAAGCTCCTTTATCTTTTCGTGGGAAAGGACGGACTCTATCACCAGGGAGAGCTCCCTCTCCAGGTCCAGGATTTCTCCCGAAGGTATCACCTTCACTCTGGGCCGGAAGGGGAGGGAGTCGTTCTGGGATACTACGCAGCCGATTTTGCCGTTGCTCAGCTTTACATAGGTGCCCACCGGATAGGGGTTGACGCAGGATAGAAAGGCCCTGATTACATCTTTGTTGAATTTGATGTCTCCCGAAGCGAGGAGCATCTCGTAGACTTCGTGAGGGGGGAAGGCCTTGCGGTAGACCCGATCGGTGGTCATGGCGTTGTACACGTCGGCAACTGAGCAGATGGCCGAAAAGGGGTCTATTTGGTTGGATTTCAGGTTTCGGGGGTAACCGCTCCCGTCGTACCGCTCGTGATGGTTGAGAATTACGGCTTTGGATCGAGGCGAAAGGGCGTCGCCGTCCTTTTCTTTTACCAATTGCCATCCCTTTAAAGGATGGGTCATTATGACCTCGAACTCCTCCTGCGTGAGCTTGCCGGGTTTGTTTAAGATTTCAGGGTCGATCAGTGTTTTCCCCAGGTCGTGCAGAATAGCTCCGATGCCCAAGGCTAGGAGCTTTTCTTTATCGTAACCGAGCTTCATTCCGCATAGCATGGAAAGCACGCATACGTCTACCGAATGGGCAAAAGTGTAAAGGTCGGAGGAGCAGAGGTCTACCAGGTGGTCTGTTACCCCCTTGCCCGAAAGGACTTCCTCTAGCAGAGCCTCCACGCTATCCATGAATTCATAAATGTGAATGCCGTTCGATTCTTTAGCAAACGAATGGAGCTTCTTCATGGTCTTTATCCTGAGCTGGACCGAAAGTTCCTCTTTGATTTCCATTTCATCTAAGGGCACCGGCCCTTCTACATCCACCACGACTACGTTGTTTCGCTCAAGCGATTTTATGTACTTTGTCGTGAGCTCAATCCCCCGGTTGAGCAGGAGTTCGCCGCTGTTTCCGTAAACGGGTTTTGACAGCTTCATACCGGGCTTCAGATATGTTACTGGAAGTCTCACAGAGATAAATCCTCCTTTTGCGCCAAAGGTAAGTTTGTTATAGAGTGAATTTCTGGCTTTCTTTCCTGAGTTCTTCCACGAGGGAAACGAGCTGCTGGGTGCTCGCGCTTATGGTCTGGATTGTCGAGCTCATTTCTTCGGCCGATGCGGCTATCTCCTGGGCCGAGGCCGCGTTTTCCTCGGAAATGGCCGCTGCGTTGGCCACTTCGTCGTTTATCTTCTTGCTGTGCTCGCTGATGATTTTGGCCTTCTGGTCGATTTCCTTGACGAGCTCGGAGATCTGCTTGGCCCCTTCGGCAATTACCCCGAACTGGCCCATGGCCTGGCCTCCTACGCTGACCTGCTCAATTATGAGCCCTACCATTTCTTCGGATACCTTGTTGGAGAGGTCTATCTGTTCCGTGACGTTTTTGATGATCCGGTTGATGGAGCTTGCCTGTTCGCTGGACTGTTCGGCCAGTTTCCTTATTTCTTCAGCCACCACCGCAAAGCCCCGGCCGGCCTCACCGGCTCTCGCCGCTTCGATGGCGGCGTTAAGCGCCAGCAGGTTGGTCTGCTCGGCTATGCTCGTTATTACATCGGTGATGCCGGTAATCTCTTTGGCATGCTCTATGAGGCTGGCCATGGCCGATTTGATATCATCGGCTTTGCCGGATACCTGGTCCATACTGTTTATGAGCTGCATCATTATTTCGTGTCCCTTTTCCGTCCTCTGGACCGCATCTTCGGTGGTTTTTGTGATGATCTCCAGGTTTTTAACGAGATTTTCTATCTGCCGCAAGGTGCCTTCCACAGCTTCCGATATGTTTTCCACGTTCTGGGCCATGTCCTGGGCCCCGGAGGAGATCTGGTTTATGGTCTCGGCCACCTGCTCGGCCCCTTGGGCAGTGTCCTCCGCACCGTGGGATATATCCATTATGGCCTTTTCCAGGCTTTTTATGGTGTTCTGCATGACAGCGAGAGTGCTTTTCGTGTTTTCAACCATTTTCTTGACCGAAAGCCCCAGGGTGGTAAATTCGCCAAAAAAGTTGGTTGGCACTTCCACGCGGAGGTCTCCCGCTGCGACCATGTCCACTGTCTTGGCAAGTTTCACTATCGGCGAGGATATCTGCCGGCTGAAGAACAGCGATGCCAGGATTACTACCAGCATGGTGACGAGGGACATTACGGTGGTGATTGAGGACAACTTGTTGAGGTTCGAGTATACCTCAGTTTTCGGCGCCGCGATGCACAACGACCAGCCGGTGTTTCCGACCGGAGAAAAAGCAGCAACTTTATACTGTCCTTCGTAAACGAATTCGGCAGTGCCCCGTTCGCCTTTGATCATGCGCTCCCCTACGCTTCTCAGCGATTCGGAGTCCACAGTGGTCACATTGCCGGCCGTCAATTGGCTTTGGTTGGCATGGGCAATGACAGTGCCCTTATTATCCACCACAAAGGCGTAACCGGATGATTTGTATTTCAGCAAATTCACAACCTGGTCTAAGGCGCTGGCATTTACGTAAGCTCCCACGATGCCCGTAATCCCTGCATCGCCCATGACCGGAGCCAGAATGACCAGAACTTCGCCCTCCGTTCCGCCGCTGATCAACGAAGAGGATACGGTGAGTTTTTTCTCGTACATAACGTTCATAAAGAAGTCCTTGCCGCTGATGTTGCTGTAAGGACTGGTTACGTCCTCGTTAAGATATGTATAGACGTTGCCGTCGGGGGTGGCGTACCAAAGGAGATTTACATCCAGGGCCATATCTTCCAGGGTCTTCAGCAGGGGGACTATGCTCTTTATGTCCCCGCTTTTTACCACCGGGTTCTGGGAGAGCTTCTCTACCAGCTCTATTTTGTCGCTCAGCCACAGGTCCACGGCGCTGGCCCCAAAAGTGGCCATGGTGAGGAGTTCATCGCTGACCTCACTGGAAAAGCTGTTCTTCGAGTAAGTGTGATTGAAGAAACTGAACAGCAAAAGAGGAGCTAGAGCTAACAAAAGGAATAAAAGGGTAAGCCTCGCCCTGATGCCTCCTCCCATTCTAAATATTTTCGGGAGTTTCAGTCTCATCGTGTGCATCCTCCTTCGTAATATTTTTTAGCTGTTCTTTTTCCTCTGTGCCGAGAATTTCAGCGGCTTTGAGGAGGATGACAATCCGGGCCTTCATTTTTACAAGGCTTTGGATGAACCTGTCCGTCAAGGCTAACGCCGGAGGCGGAGGTTCCAGGTCCTCCTCGTTTACCGTCGCCACTTCTGTCACATAGTCTACGATGAATCCGGCCACCTGTCCGCCTATGTTCACTATCAGAATCTTGCGTTCCTCACACGGACTGGAGCCTTCAATGCCGAGCTTCTTTTTAAGGTCGATTATCGGGATGACCATGCCCCGCAGGTTTACAACCCCTTCTACGAAAGAAGGCGCTTTCGGCACGCGGGTGATTTCGACCATCCGGATTATCTCCTGAAGCTCGAATATGTCCAGGCCGAACAACTCGTCGCCCAAACCGAATATAACCACATTCACCGGGATTCATCCTTTCTGAGGAGGTGATACTAAAAAAGCTGCCCGAAGGACAGGCCGCGAGCTCTAATTAGCCGGCAGCCTGGCGACCATAGCCCCTTTTTCGGGCCTTAGGCCCATGGCTTTGCGCCCCTGCCTTTCGGCAGGTTTGCCTTTGTCGGCGTTAAATTTGTCGAATATTGCTGTAAAATACTAGTAATATTTTATAATTTCCCAAAAGGGCAGTCAAGGACAATTTCCCATAAAATTTAGTAAAGGAGGAAAAGGTTGCCCAATAGCGAATATTAACGTCGAGGAGGGGATACTATGGCTATAAAATGGACCGAGGATCTTGCCACGGGGATTGAAAAAATTGACGAACAGCATAGGGAACTTTTCAGGCGGGTTAATGAGCTCATGGAGGCGTGCGCGAAGGGCAAAGGCAAGGAGCAGGTGTTAAAGACCAGCAATTTTCTTTCCGAATACGTAGTCATGCATTTCGGCGAAGAAGAAAAGATAATGCGAGAAAAGAACTACCCCGGCTACGAAGCCCATAAAGCCCAGCACGACGGCTTTGTGAAGAGATTCGCGGAAATTAAGGAAAAACTCGGGCAAACCGGTCCAACGGTGGACCTCGTCATAAAGATGAACAACTTTCTGGTCGACTGGCTATTTAACCACATAAAGAAAACCGACAAGGCCCTGGGGGCTTATCTGAAAGGTCAAATGTAACAGCTCTGAAATTAAAGAGGTGTGGTGGAAAGCATGGTAAAAGTGCTCGTAGTAGACGATTCAGCACTGATGAGGCTGATAATACGAGACGTTCTAGAAAGGGACCCGGAAATAAAGGTGGTAGATACGGCCAAGGACGGTAATGAAGCCCTGGAAAAAGCGGAAAGGCTCCGCCCCGACGTGATAACCATGGACGTCAACATGCCCGGCATGGATGGG
>QGUT01000122.1 GCA_003242255.1 Bacillota bacterium | reverse complement strand
TAAAACTTATTTGACCTCTTCTGTGCCAATTTTTCCCATACTAATTGGCGAGGGATATTATTGTCTTTTTTTGCCCTGATAATTTTATTTTCCAGTTTTAGGGTATTGACATATTACCGTGAGTCTTAAATATTTGATGTCGTGACCATGAAAATCTTATGTTTTCTGTATACCTCCCTCCTCGACACAATTTTTTCCAACTTATAATTATGAGTTATGGCTTTATAATTATTGATAATTTTTATTCTACATTTTAGTTAAAATTCCTTCAACCAAAAAAAATTTAATGTTATATAATTTTCCTTGAGGTGATCTAGATGTCTTCAGCCGTTGAAGATATAAAAAAATCGGCGGAAATAATAAAAAAAGCCAGCTACCCACTGGTACTTACTGGAGCTGGTATCAGCACCGAAAGCGGGATACCCGATTACCGGAGCAAAGGTTCCGGCCTTTGGGAAAAATACGACCCGATTGAGAAAGCGAGTCTATCGGCTCTTATGCGGAATCCCAAAGAATTTTACGATTTCAACCTGCCCCAGTGGAGCAGGTATATCAATGCTGAACCCAATATAGCCCATAGGGTATTAGCTTTGATGGAAGAAAAAGGACTGATAAAAGGCGTGATCACCCAGAACATAGACGGGCTTCACATTAAGGCGGGTTCCAAAAGAGTGTGGGAAGTTCACGGACACCTTCGCACCTGCCATTGCATAAAATGCGGCAGGTCCTATCCTTTCACGGAATTAACAGAGCAGTACGAAAAGGGCATAAACCCTCCCTTATGCAAAAAATGCCGTGGAATGCTCCGCCCCGACGTGGTGCTGTTCGAAGACCCAATGAGCAGGGATTATTATAGGGCTTTGGAGGCTTTAAGAGGATGCGATCTTCTGATGGTAGTGGGAAGCAGCCTGCAGGTTTATCCTGTGGCCGACATGCCGAGGTACGCGGAAAAGCTGATAATAGTAAACCGGGAACCCACTCCCTGGGACAAAAGGGCCACTTTAGTCTTGCACACTTCGACGGGCGAGTATTTCGCAAGATTGGCTCAGGAACTAAATTTAGAATAAAATCAAAGCAGCACCGTCAAAGGCCGAAGAAGTTCCACCTCATTTTCTGTTACCCGGCAACTGTAGGCGTACAGTTCCACCCCGGCATCGGCGGCAGCTCTTAAAGCCATTCCAAAATTTTTGTCCATCGCATCGTTAGGGGAAAAAAATCTGGCGTCATCCCTCTGGACCACAAAAAATACGCCGGCCCCGAATCCTTCTCTTTTCGCTTCAGCCAATTCCAACATGTGTTTTGCGCCTCTCTCCGTCGGCGCATCGGGGAAAAGGGCTCTGCTTTTTTCAACGAGAGTCACACCTTTGACTTCGATATAATAAAATACTTTCCCATTTTTCTCAAGCGCAACGTCAAAGCGGCTGTTGCCAAAGGTGACTTCTGTTTTTACTCTATCGTAATCCAGTTCCAATAAATTCTTTTCCAAAAGCTCACTGGCTAAAAGTCGGGACGGCAAGGTCGAATCTATTGATACGAGGGTATCCTCCTTATACACCATTATCAGATCATAGGGGTATTTTCTGCGCGGATTCAGGGCCCTCTGCAGGATCACCCGAGCCCCTGGTGTCAAAAGCTCTTTAAGCCTTCCGCTGTTTGGAACGTGGACGTACTCCAATGTTCCGTCTATTTTCACCGAAGCGACAAATCGGTTCAATCTTTTTTCAAAAATTCCTTCGACCTTTTCGCCTTCTATTTTCATCGTCTTATCTCCTAAAGCAGTAGTTTAAATTGTCCGGAATTAAAGTCGGTTCTTACATAGTAAGTCCGGTTGGGATTAAATATATTTGGGAACGGAAAACCGTAATCAAAACCTCTTCCTTCAATGTCTTCAATTATCAAATCCCTCACATCCGGGTAGGTTGTAAAAAATTTCTGGAGGACCCTGCCGAAGGGTATCGCCAGCATGTTCGAAACCAAAAAAGCAATTAGAATATTGATTATGGAGAGGTGGTGGTACAGAACCAGTATCAATATAAATACCACCGAAAAAATAAAATTCGCACCTGCCATAGAAGTGCCGCAGCGGGGGTGAATGGCCAGCTGGCTCTCCCCGTTTTTCATGCGATACAGCGCTTCCCTCGCCGCATCCAGGACTTCATAAGGCGGTGGAAGGTCGAGCCCCGATATGGAAAATCCGTCGGAATAAGCCAGGCCCCCTATGCGGAGCGTCCTGCCGTACCTCTGCTCCAGCACGTTTATGGTAGCGTGCTCGAGGCTGTGGTTTTTCCTCACCCGTTTGTCCGTGGCTATCTTTAAAAGCTGCGACGGAATTGTAATTATGTTGTACAGCGAGTGAAAAATAAACGCATATGGAAGCAGGAATAAAAAACCGATCAGAAGAAAGGCAACTACAGGCAAAAAGAGATATGGGAAAAATAAAAGCAGTAAAAATAAAAAAAACAAAAACGGCATAACATCACCCACTTATAGTATACCGTTTTTGAATCCTCACTTCAATCCTATACTTTTTTGGAGCAGTTCCTTAGCCTCGGATGGATATTCTTTCGACAGCACCCCTGCCGAAGCCATGATGTAATACCTATCTATCAGGACTCTGGCATCTTCCTGAGGTAGCAGTTTTTTCGCCCCGGGTCTAGCCTTTATTTTTTCCAGTATATCTTTTCCCCTCGGAAGGCGCGTGAGAGCGCCGCCCGTTCCGATTATCCACTTTACCTGCGTCAGGTCTTTCCCCTGCGCCACGGCGTACCTTCCCGTCGGCCCGTAAAGATACTTTATTTCTCCCGCATGGCGCTGAACGGCCGTTACGGCAGCAATTTCCGCTAAAATTTCGGTAAGTTTAACCTCCTCGGGAGTACAGGGCAGCGCCGGGTGGTTTTCCAGCCTCTCCTTTACATCCGAACCGCAGAGCTTCTTTGCCTCCTCTATGCCTATCGCTTCTAAGACGTTGTATCTATTTACGTAGACCCCCAGGTCCCCTTCAACCGTCCTCTTAGCTTCGGGCTCCGGGGAAAGCAGTATCCTGTTTATCTCCTCGGATCCTTCGGTCACCGAATGCACGTCAGTGGTAGCCCCGCCCACATCGATCACCATTAGATCACCTATTTCTTCCTTCAGTAGCACGGCGGCCATCATGACAGCTCCCGGCGTCGGCACTATGGGGCCGTCTACCATGGTGCGGATTTTTTCCATGCCCGGCGCCACAACTATGTGCTCCTCAAAGACTTCCTGGATCACCTTTCTCGCCGGTTCCACGTTGAGTTCATCGATGCGGGGGTAGACGTTTTCCACGAAAAAGATTTTGTTCTTTCCCTCAAAAATTGAAGCCACTTCATCTCTCGCTGCCACGTTTCCGGCGTAGATTACAGGAGTATCGAGGTTCAATTCCGCGATTTTTCTGGCGTTTTCGATGACGGTCCTCTTTTCTCCGTAGTCCACACCTCCTGCCAGGAGAATTATATTGGGCCGAATCTTTTTTATCTTCTTTAAGTCTTCATCGCTCAAAATGCCGGCCGTCGTCATGTGCAGAACCGCACCGGCACCCAGAGCGGCCTCCCGGGCGGCTTTCACCGTCATATCGTAAACCAGGCCGTGGACGGTCATCTTGAGCCCTCCGGCAGCGCTGCTGGAAGCCATCATCCTCTGCCACTTTAGAGGGCCCCCTAATTTTTTCTCCAGATCCCTTACGGCCATTTCAAGGCCAACGGTCACATCTCCCTGCAGCACGGTGGTGGGCGCAACCCCCTGCCCCATAAATCTGGGGCAGGGGGTGCCGAGCCCATCAAAAGCATTGACCAGAGTGGTGGTGCTTCCTATTTCCGCTACCAGCACATCCGCCTTTATCACCGGCACTGACCTCCGCGTTTTTCAATTTTCTCCCTCATCTTCTTCACCAGGAAGCTGGCCACCTGGATGCCTTTGGTGCCGCGGCCGAACCCGGCGTCCAGGCCCGCTTCCCTGGCCATGTCGTCGGTGACCTGCGTTCCGCCGCCCACCAGGATTACTCTATCCCTTATGCCCTTTTCGATGCAAAGCTGGTGCAGTTTTCTCATATTTATCTTGTGGACATCGGCGTGAGTGATGATGGTGCTGATGAGTACAGCATCCGCGTCTATCTCTATGGCCGCGTCGACCACCTTTTCCACCGGCACGGAAGTCCCGAGATAGTGGCATTCTATGCCGAAACCTTCAATCCCTCCGTGCTTGATGTCTATGATTTCCCTGAGGCCCACCGAATGCTCATCTTCGCCTACCGTCGCAGCGACGACTTTCATGGGATGTTCCTTTATGAAGTTCCTTATCTCATCTTCCGAAAGCACTTCCGGTTTTTTGGGAATCGTAAGCGTCGCAGGGTCGATGGCAAAAGGAACCTTGCCCTTAATTTCAAGATAAGTGCCCTCGGCCGGGTGCATTATCTCCCGGTGGATAACTTCCGCATCCTCCAGGCCCATCCTCCTGGCTATCTCGAGTCCGGCAGCTTCTGCCACCTCTTCGCTGACCGGCAGGAACAGGTTGAGGCAGACGATGCCGTCGGCGAACCACTCTACTTCGGGCTTAATGAGGCCTTTTTCTCTCAGTTCCCTTTTTTCTTCCAGGCGCACGTGGACGTTGTCCCTTTCGTCCAATTCATCTATATAGGCTATCTTATCCGGATTGCAAAGAGTGCATCCCCCTATCAGATCGCAGGGGTGCTCCAAGCC
>QGUT01000121.1 GCA_003242255.1 Bacillota bacterium | reverse complement strand
GAAATTTATAATTTAATAAAACTCTGTAGAAAGATGGTGAGCGATGTCTGTAGCTTTGTCCGATTTTATTTCTCAGCTGTTTTCAAACAATGCCCTGCTCATAACGACGCTTTTGACGTTAGGGGTCATCTTCGTCAACGGCTGGACCGACGCAGCTAATGCCATCGCAACCTGTATTTCGACCCGCTCCATTACCCCGAGAGCGGCTATTATAATGGCCGCCGTGTTCAATTTTCTGGGGGGCCTGGTGATGACCGTCTTTAATCCGATGGTCGCCCAGACCATTTACAACATGGTGGATTTCGGGGGAGATGCTGGAGAAGCCCTGGTGGCCCTTTGCGCAGCCCTTTTTGCCATCGTGCTGTGGGCTACTGCAGCGTGGTGGTTTGGAATTCCCACCAGTGAGAGCCACGCCCTCATAGCCGGGATAAGCGGAGCTGCCATAGCCCTGCAGGGAGGGATCAGCGGTATAAATCCTTCGGAATGGGTCAAGGTAATTTACGGCCTGGCGCTTTCCCTGTTTTTGGGATTTTTCACCGGATGGGCTACGGTGAAGACCGTCGAGTTTGTGCTCCGGGGTTTTAACAGGAGGAAATTGTATACGCCCTTAAGGCTTGCGCAAATAATAAGTGCAGCGGGAATGGCCTTTATGCACGGGGCCCAGGACGGACAAAAATTTATGGGCGTCTTCATGCTGGGGATTTTCCTCGCCCGGGGACAAGCTTACGTGACCCAGTTTGTCATCCCCCTATGGCTTATCGTGCTCTGCTCCCTCGTGATTTCCCTCGGCACATCACTGGGCGGCATGCGGATTATTAAATCGGTGGGGCTGGACATGGTGAAGCTGGAGACGTACCAGGGCTTTTCGGCGGATTTGGCAGGCGTCATATGCCTTCTAATAGCCTCGGTGCTCGGCCTTCCGGTCAGCACGACCCATACCAAGACTACCGCCATAATGGGCGTCGGGGCTGCCAGGCGACTGTCCGCCGTAAACTGGGGGATAGTGAAGGAAATGTTTCTAGCATGGATTTTGACGTTTCCGGGTTGTGGACTAATAAGCTACTTAATGACTCAGGCGTTTATGAAGTTATTTTAGGGGAAAGACTTTAGGGAAAGGGAAGGGGCAATGAAAGGTAAGAAAAACGTGAATTATTATTTCGAGACTTTTATAGAAATGATCGATTATTCGCTGAAAGCTGCTGACCTGCTAAACAGCGTCATGAGTGATTTCAAAAGGCAAGACATCTCGGATAAGATAAAGGAAATGCACCATATCGAACACAGCGCCGACGAAGTGAGGCACAAAATGATACAAAAACTGGCCCGCGAGTTCATAACCCCTATCGAGCGGGAAGACATTATGGCCCTTGCCAACGCCATCGATACCCTTACCGATACCATAGAAGACGTTCTGATTAGAATTTATATGTACAACATCCAGGAGATAAGCGAATACGCCATAATGATGGTGAAGGTGGTGGTGAAAGCTTGCCACCTGCTGAAGGAGGCTTTCAAAGAATTCCCCAACTTCAGGAAATCGGAAAAGCTGCACCATCTGATCGTGGAAGTGAACAAGCTGGAAGAGGAAGGGGATGCCCTCTACACTGAAGCCACCAGGAACATTTACGTCACCTGCAATGATTACAAGGAACTGATGGGCTGGGATACCACGTACCATTACCTCGAAAAGTGCTGCGACGCTTGCGAGGATGTGGCGGACGTGATAGAAAATATCGTAATGAAGAATACTTAAAAAAGCGTTAAAAAAGCACTTCAGCTGGGGCCGGGCCCTATAGCGGAAGTGCTTTTTTAATAGCGATTAAAGCAAAATTGACTCTGCCCATCATGCGCCATATTTGGGCGAAATATCCTCGATATTGGCAAAAAGCAAGGAACCAGGGAGTAAATGACAAAATAATACTATAGAACAAACAAAAAAATTGTAGAAAGGGAGTAAAGTCCGATGTGGGAACTGTTTGCTATTTTGTCGGCGTTGTTTGCCGCCCTGACTTCAATTCTCGCCAAAATCGGCATAAAAGGGGTTGATTCCAACCTGGCCACGGCCATCCGCACGACGGTCATCATCTTCCTGGCATGGGGGATTGTCTTTGGGACAGGCGCTCAATCCGGAATAAGGGCACTCACGAAACAGAACTGGATTTTCCTGATATTGTCGGGCATTGCCACCGGCCTGTCGTGGCTGTTTTATTACAAGGCCATCTCCATCGGCGAAGTGTCGAAGGTGGCGCTCATCGATAAGTCCAGCATAGTTTTAACCTTGATATTATCTTTCTTTATCTTAAACGAGCAATTTACTCTGAAAACTATTCTCGCAAGCATATTTATTGTTTCGGGCATCTTCATGATGATATTATTGAAGTAGAGAAGAATATGTATTCTGCTTGGGAACGAAATTACCAATCTATCGCGTTGAAATGGAAATCGAAAGGCAGATGGAGGTTCATGCGACGAAGTAATAAACTAATCCTTATCCTGGTGGTTCTGGTTTTAACGGCCTGGGCGTTAAGGGACGGCTTAAAACTGGACACCGGTTCTTTCCTACCTGCGGGAGATGAAAGAGATTCTTTAATAAACGTTGCTGGGAGGACCGTCCAGGAGAGAATAAAGGTCCCTGAAGGCTTTGAAAGGGTGCCGGGGTTATATGCCGGCCCAGGATATTCACATTCTCAAAAATCCGGCGAACAGCGACGGAAACCCCTGGTATTCCATCAACTTCGGGGAAAGACTCCGAACTCCGGAGTTCGTATTCAGCCGTGACCAGCTTGCGCGGTTTGAAACTTTTTAACTTTTGAATGCTCTTGGCGTTTTTTTTATATATCTACTTTATTGTCCAGAAGATATACCGTGGCTATAAAGAGGCATAAATGTACCAGCACTTCGAAAATGAGGCCGGCTATATTCACCGAAACCGTCATAGGCATCGTTTTTATGTATTGTCCGTTGATTTCAAATTAGTTACGTCCCTATTTGGAGCATCAGATTATACGAAAAAGCCTTTGCCAGGTAAAGGAGGAGAAAACAGGTATGGATTTTAAAGATAAAGTGGTAGTGGTAACGGGTGCAGGCCGGGGCATAGGGCGCAGCATCGCCAGAATGTATGCACGTCATGGTGCGAAGGTGGTCATCGCCGACCGTAATTTCCAGGATGCTCAGGAAACCGAAAGACTTATAAAGGAAGAAGGCGGCGAAGCCTTTGCCATCTTCGCAGATGTCAGCAGGCCCGAGGACGTGGTAACATTAATGAAGAAAACTGAAGAAATATACGGCAGACTGGATATTCTCATAAACAACGCCGGGATCGGGTGCTGGAAGTCTCCCTATGACCTCACAGTGGAAGAATGGGACAGCGTCATAAACACCAACCTTCGCGGCACATTCTTGTGTTCCCGGGAAGCGGCGAAGATCATGAGAAAAAATGGCGGAGGCTCCATTGTGAACATAGCCTCCACCAGAGCCATCATGTCTGAACCCGATTCCGAAAGCTATGCGGCTTCAAAGGGCGGCATACTCGCCCTCACCCATGCGCTGGCGGTTTCTCTGGGCCCTGACCGCATAAGGGTGAACGCCATCAGCCCCGGATGGATCGAAACAGGGGACTATGAAAAACTCCGGGAAATCGACCACCTTCAACACCCGGCAGGCCGGGTGGGAAAGCCCGAAGATATCGCCAGAGCATGCCTTTTTCTTACGGATGATGAGAACGGTTTCATCACCGGGGCAAACCTCGTAATCGACGGAGGTATGACCCGGAAGATGATCTATGAGCCATAAATAAAAGCCTCGCAATTTTTTTGCGAGGCTTTAAAATCAAATTTTCCAATTCGAAACAAAAAAATAATAATCTATCCCGACAGGATAGATTTGTTCTTGGATTACTGGTGGAGGCGAGGGGAATCGAACCCCTGTCCGAAGGCGCATCGATAAAAGCCTCTACAGGCTTATCCCTCGTTTTGATCTCGCCGGTTTCACTCCCGAGGGCAGGATTGAAAACCGGCCAGCTTTGTTAGCTTTCTCCCCTGCTGCCAAAGCTAACAGCAGGAGAAGAGCCCGGAGCTATGACACCCTTTTCCGACAACCGGGCATGCCGGAAAGGGCGTGCTGCTGATTTAATTAAGCAGCAAGAGCGAGTTCTTCGTTGGCACTTATTCGTGCTTCCGGATTTACGAGTCGGAAAGCTCGGCCTGCAGCTTTTATCTCTGCTGCCCCCGTCGAAACCAAACGCCCCCATATTCTTTTTTGCACTATATATTATACAATAAAAACAACGTAATATCAAGAAAGGTCAAACGTGTGGATTTTACCGTTTTCTAAGGAGGAGTTCATCAGGGATTATAGAAATGTTTAAAAAGACTGCTAAAAGAGGATTTTTTTGTGTCAAATGGTGAGGGGAGGTATTCGGTGAAAAACAGGAAAGAGAATATTAAGCGTTTATCGATGATTTTTGCCGAGTATCAGATATATCCGCTGTCCTGTTACAAAGAAAAAAGTCCCGTAAGAGTTTTTCAAAGACATTTTTTTAAATGGGATACCATGCGTGGTCTCACCTTTTATAACTGGACAGGGGCACACTCAAAAAAATTATCATAAAAGATTAGAAATTGCATCTAAGCTTATTCTTGAAAAGGTAACATAGATAAACGAATTAAGGGGATGTAAAATTATGTTTTTATCTTTTGAACAGAAGCGTAATATATTCAGATCCTTTCCGGAACTAACAGAAAAAATCGATAAGTATGGACGAATTTCGTATTTTTATGAGGGTAGTAAACAAAGGAGAAA
>QGUT01000015.1 GCA_003242255.1 Bacillota bacterium | reverse complement strand
CCGGAAATGCTTGAATTAGTAGATGATGAAAAAGTTATTCCTTTAATCAGGTGGATAGAACAAGTGAAAGGGAATCAGCCTAAAAAGGGATGGTATAATCCTTTGATAGAAAATTCTCGCTTAATCCCGATTATTCTAATGTCAATATACTTATTGATTGGTTTATATGACTATAATATGTCCTGGCAAGAATTGAGCAATAAAGTAAGCGTCAAAGATGGTCATTTAGGCTTATATGTTGATACATCCCATATATTCAAAAGTGAACATGTAAGAGTATATCTGATAACTAAAAATGCAGCTAATAATTTGCCTTCAAGTATATCGTGGAGTGAGCACAAAAAGATTAATACGGCCATTCAAATTGTTGTAGATGATAGGCATACGGCTAAGCGTATGGTGGAGCTTAAATGTAGTGATGAAAATATAAAAGTAGTTCCGGTCCGTCAACTCTCTTTATTGCAGCTTTTTAGAGAGGCGCGAAATATTGAAGAAGCAAAGAGAAAATTTATCTATAGCCTTATAAACACACCAATACTCGTCGACGAGGGACGGCTTCGTGTCCGCCGTAGGACGGAACCGGTATAATAGATTAGAGGTGAAAAAATGGAGAAATTTTTAAATATGACTGAATGGAATGTGGGCATAAAAACTGATTCGTTGATGGACTATATGGGTTGTAGAAATTTGGGTCTTATTTTAGACGGCATTTTTATGTCAGATGTGGCGCTGGTTGCCCTTTTTTCCTGTGAGGATAAAATAGTAGAAATAGATAGGTTGAAAGAGTGTGTTGCTCGAATCCTGCGCTTTTTATCGGGGTATTCCGAAGAGTTTGGATTTATACTTCCGGTGTTAGGCTTAATTTATGTTGACGAAAAAGCTAATGCAGAAGTAAAAAATAAAATTAATCAGTGGGCTGCTGATCAAGATTGGCATCGTGGGGATTTTTCAATTGTTGTTCTGACCGATAGCGATAAAAGTAAAAATGTGGAGGATTATCTTAACAAAGTTTTAGGAGCACCCTCAACGGCTTGGAAACAATTAGAGTTAAAGCCTAGAGATATAAAAGACATTATTAGTAGTATTCAAAGTAAAATGCGGGCTCTAGAAAGCTCGGCTGAACATGAAAGCCTTATTTCTGCCATACTTCAGGTTTTGGAAGAGGGGACCGGCGAACCGATAAATAACTGGTTAGACAATAGAAAGGAAGATATAAAAAAGCTCATGATGGAAGGAGGGAGAGAAGATGATAAGCAACAAGCGCATAGTCCGCGTGAAGTCAATTAATTTGAATAGATTTAGGGGATTTGTTGGCGATCCATATAAGATAGATACGGATGCTGATATTATATTACTTACTGGTTCTAATGGTTTTGGGAAAACAAGTCTTATTGATGCATTGTGCCTTCTCTTGAATCGTTACTATTATGAAGAAAGGTTGCCCCTATGTTCGTTTTATAATAACGGAAATACAAAGAAGAGTGCAAATGAAGCTTCTGCTTATATTGAAGCTGTTGTCGAATATGACGAAGGCAAAACCGAATCAATAAAAATTGATATAAAAGAGAATTCAAAAGGGCCGGAGATAATACCTTCAGAGAATTTTTGGATGAGGGGCATTTCAAATGAAATGGCCGCCCGATGTAGCTTTTTTTATCAGGATCTCTTGAGCAAACTTTTCGAAGAAGAGGAAGCCCAGACAAAGCTCTTGGATTTCCTCAATCCTGTTCCTCCGGTTGTAATTGCTGCCCAGAATGCTTTGAAAGAGGCGCAAACGAAGTGGAAAATCGAATCCGACAATGTATTGAGCGATTTTCATCAAAAAAATTTTCCCAGTGAAGTCGAAATAAATAAAAAAAGGAAAGAGATCATTATAGATTTTATAAATGGATGGAATGAGCTGTTAAAAAACATAGATTCTCAATATGTTCTACCTAAAATAAGGCATAATTGGCTTTTTCTGAATCTTAACGAACTTAGAACAGGATGGCAAAAGGAACTCAAAGATTTTGCTGTGGAATGCATAGTAGCAGTTAAGTCTGAACATGTTACTAATGATATTCCGGATGAAAAGCCTTTTGTGCCTTTAAAGGTTATTAAAGAGGCTTTGGATCGGTTACGAAATAATATAGTTGCTAGAACGTTAAAAGAAACCGAAAAACTCAAATTACTTCTGCATGATTTACCGGATGAAGCTGATTTATATCCGCCAGAGCTCTGGTCAGAAAAGGAAAATGAAATTGGTAATTTGAGAAAAGAATTACAGGAAATGAAGTCGCAATTAACATTGCTCGAAAGGTTGGAAAAGCATTTTGGGAATCCGAAAGGGCCTGGGTTGGTGGAAATTTTAAAAGCTTTACAAGAAAAAGGGAAAATGTGGCTTGAGGTGCCAGAAGCGGAACCCGACCTGCGCCCACCCATTTTGATTAGTGAATGGCTTAAGAAAAGCGTAACGGACGACATCGACATATTAACAGAAGAACTTGAAAATTGGCAGTCGAAGATTGAACAGATGCGCTATGATGTTCAGAAAAGTGTCTTTGAAAAAAGCAAAGAAATTGAGTATAAAGAAAAACTTTTAGAAAGTTCGAAGAATATCACTAATATATTAAAACAAATCGATTTAGATGTAAAATTGAAAGAATTTATAAAACCCAATTCACCTGTACCGGTTTCGGTTGTAAAAGAAAAACTTTCTTTCCTCATAGCTCAACCTAACCACACCTTATTAGCTCTAGAACAGGTCCAAAATGCCTTATCACAATGGATTGATTTAGAAGAACAGGAAGAACTAAGACTTTCAGCACTTAAACGGGAAAAAAAATATATAAAAATCAAAGAATATGTTGATGTAGTTTCTGATGCGTTAGGAAAAGAAACGGGGAAAGATTCAGTGCTAAACATGTCACTCGTTCCTACGAAGGATCATCTAAATGAATTAGAAAAAAATGTAAACGAGATCTTAATGCGGTTTCGTATTGTTGAAGGTATCTGTCCGATCCAATTTCAATTTAAAAAAAATAGGGCGGGAAGAAAATCAGAAAGAACATTACAAATTATTTCGGCGGACAATCGCCTTTTAAGTGCTTTTTCGACTGGCCAAAAAGCCCAATTAGGTCTTGCTTTGTTACTTGGGCTCAACTATTCTCTTAATAAATATATCGGTCATAATATAATAGCCATGGATGATATCACTGATGTTTTTGATATGGCCCAACTTCCGAGAATTGCTGCGCTGATAAGGCAGATAGCCTATGCGCCTGAAGAAAAATCGGAACGTAGGCAAATATTTATTGTCAGCCATCACGAAGACCTTACTAACCGCCTGCTTGATTACCTCATCCCTCCGGAAGGCAGGGAACTTCGAATACTAAATTTTGTCGACTGGAATCGAACGGAAGGTCCTAAGATAGAACAGAGAAGGGCTATTCCTGCTTTAAAGGTCTCTTCGGTAAATAAAAAAAGATTTGGAGATATGCTCAATGAAATTTGCGAAAAATCTTATTAAAGCTATTCAACTTTCCTTTAGAAAAATCAATAAGAGGGTATCAGAAGAATTACATAACCTATTTTATATCCCCATTATTATATAATAACTACAAAATTTGATAAAATGTATTGACGCAAAATTTTTTTAATATTATAATGAAAGTGATAACAATCACAAAAGGGGGTTAAACATGAGTCCCTTACCCAACCTTTTTTCCGAAGGGCGCATAGGTAAATTGACGGTAAGAAATCGCATAGTGATGCCACCTATGGCCACCAATCTTGCTAATG
This sequence comes from Bacillota bacterium, assembly GCA_003242255.1. Classification (GTDB taxonomy): domain Bacteria; phylum Bacillota; class Thermosediminibacteria; order Thermosediminibacterales; family Thermosediminibacteraceae; genus Fervidicola. Next base: position 18,211 of record QGUT01000015.1, on the reverse strand, counting down.
AAGATGGTTCTGTAAGTCAAAAGCTGATCGACTACTACGTGGCAAGGGCAAAGGGTGGTGTAGGCCTAATCATCCTCGAAAATGTCCAGGTCTCTTACCCGCAAGGGAAAAATGTCGCTTGCCAGTTGAGGCTAGATGATGACAAGTATACAGCAGGCTTTTTTGAATTAGCTGAGGCCGTCCACAATTACGGTGCTAAAATTTTCATGCAGATACATCACGCTGGGCGGCAAACCACTCCGGGTATAACCGAAGGTATTCAGCCGGTAGCTCCTTCTCCCGTCCCCTGCGGTTTCCTGAAGGTACAGCCCCGCGAGCTCACTCTAGAGGAGATAGAAGATATAATCCAGAGATTTGTCAATACAGCTGTAAGAGCTAAAACTGCAGGATTTGATGGAATCGAACTGCACGGCGCCCACGGCTATCTCATAGGGCAGTTTATGTCGCCTCGTACGAACAAACGCGTCGACCAGTATGGGGGCAGCCTGGAGAGAAGAATGCGCTTTCCGCTAGAGATAATCCGCAGGATCAAAGAAGCCGTCGGCGACGATTATCCCATTTCCTTCCGTTTCAGCGCTGATGAATTTATTGAAGGCGGCAATACCCTTGAAGAAGGAAAACAAATTGCGAAAATGCTGGAAGAGGCAGGAGTGCACGTCTTACACGTCTCCTCCGGTATTTATGAATCCATGCCCACCATCCTGGAAACCTCCAGGTTTGAACAGGGGTGGCGCCTGTATCTAGCTGAAACCATCAAGAAGATAGTAAATATACCGGTGATCACTGTAGGCGTCATCCGCGATCCGGAGTTTGCGGAAGAAATTATCGCTTCGGGCAAGGCGGACTTTGTGGCCATTGGCCGCGGCCTTATTGCCGATCCGGAATGGCCCCGGAAAGCCAAAGAAGGGCGGTTTGACGAGGTCCGCAAGTGCATTTCCTGCAACGTGGGCTGCATAGGAGGCCATGTGTTCTACAATCGTCGCCTGCGCTGCAGCATCAATCCCTGCGTAGGCCACGAGGCTCTTTACAGCGAGATAAAGCAGAGCCCGGAAAAGAAGAAGGTAGTGGTGGTCGGCGGGGGCCCGGCCGGTATGCAGGCTGCCATAGTAGCTGCCAAGAAGGGCCACAGCGTCGTCCTTCTTGAAAAAGAGCAAAAGCTGGGCGGCCAGCTCGAACTGGCGGCCATACCGCCTGGAAAGTCTAAGATTAACTGGTTCAATGAGTGGTTGAAAGGGGAATTAGCGAGGGCAGGTGTGGAAGTCAAAACGGGAGTTGAGGCCGACGCCGAATATGTGGCAGCCCTTAATCCCGATTTGGTAATCCTCGCCACCGGTTCCGAACCGATAAAGCCTAATATTAAGGGAGTCAGCCCGGAAAATGCTCACGTATTCCAGGCGTGGGATGTACTCAGGGGCAAGATGGACTGCAAGGAAGGCGACCAGGTAGTTGTGGTCGGCGGGGGTTTGGTAGGCTGCGAAACAGCCCATTACCTGGCAGAAAAAGGAGCCAAGGTCACTATTCTGGAAATGCTGCCCGAGGTAGCGTCGGATATGGAGCCGATTACCCGCTTTGACATGATGCAGATATTAGGCAAATTAGGCGTTAAGATGAAAACGAATGTCATAGTGACGGAGATAACAGAAAACGGTGTAGTCTACATGTACAAAAACGGCCAGCAGGGCTTCGAGCCCGCCCAAAAGGTGGTAATATCCGTAGGTCAGTCGCCCGTAGGCAAAAAACTGAAGGACGCCCTCGAGCAGAAGGGAATCGAAGTTAGGGTCGTAGGCGATGCCGCAAAAGTCGGCAAGATCATCGATGCAGTGGCCAGCGGTTTCCAGGCGGGCTGGCAGCTCTAATTAGAGCTGTTCGTAAAAATTGGCTGAAAAGAGAAGACTCCAAAAGGGGTCTTCTCTTTTTCATGGATATTTATAAAAAACACGCGAAACAGCGAGCTATTGACACCTATGCCGAATTTTGATAAACTTTCACATAAAAATAAAAAGCACGTACAGGGGGCGGTTTTTTGGATAAGTTCGAAGAAAAATTCGAAGATAAGTTCGTAAAGGAAGGCCTGAGTTTTGACGACGTGTTGGTGCTTCCTGCCAAGTCTTCAGTATTGCCCAAAGACGTCGATGTGAGCACGCGGCTCACCAACAAGATAAGGCTAAACATTCCCATAATAAGCGCCGCAATGGATACGGTGACGGAGGCGAGGCTGGCCATTGCCCTCGCCAGGGAAGGCGGCATAGGGATAATCCATAAAAATATGTCCATCGAGAGACAGGCCCTCGAAGTGGACAAGGTCAAAAGATCCGAACACGGCGTCATAGTAGATCCCTTCTATCTTTCGCCCGAAAACACCATAGGGGAAGCCATGGAGCTCATGGCCAGGTACCGCATATCGGGCGTTCCCATTACGGAAAACGGAAAACTGGTGGGCATAATCACCAACAGGGACATTCGCTTCGAGGACGACATGTCGAAAAAGATAAAGGACGTAATGACCAAGGAAAATCTCGTCACAGCTCCGGTGGGGACCACACTGGAAGAGGCAAAGCTGATTTTGAAGAAGCACAAGATCGAGAAATTGCCTCTGGTCGACGAGAATTTCAACTTAAAGGGTTTGATCACCATAAAAGACATCGAGAAAGCCATTAAATATCCGAATGCCGCTAAGGACAAGAACGGCAGGCTCCTGGTCGGCGCGGCGGTGGGCGTTGGCAAAGACATGATGGATAGGGTAAAGGCCCTGGTCGATGCAAAGGTGGACGTAATTGTCGTGGATACTGCCCACGGCCACACGGAGGGCGTCATAAAAGCGGTGGTAACCATAAAAGAAAAGTTCCCGGAACTGCAGGTCATAGCGGGAAATGTGGCGACGGCCCAGGCCACGGAGGACCTTATAAAGGCCGGAGCCGATGCAGTAAAGGTCGGCATGGGCCCCGGGTCCATATGCACCACCAGGGTCGTGGCCGGAATAGGTGTGCCGCAGATCACCGCCATCTACGACTGCGCGAGGGCAGCGGCTAAGTACGGCGTGCCCATAATCGCCGACGGCGGCATAAAGTACTCGGGCGACATCGTGAAGGCCATTGCGGCCGGTGCGGATTCGGTGATGATCGGCGGACTTTTTGCAGGCACCGAAGAGAGCCCCGGCGAGATCGAAATATACAAAGGGCGCAGCTTCAAGGTTTACAGGGGCATGGGTTCCCTCGGCGCCATGGAAGAGGGAAGCAAGGACCGCTACTTCCAGGAAGACGCCAAGAAACTCGTGCCGGAAGGCGTGGAAGGGCGCGTGCCTTACCGTGGGCCCCTTTCGGAAATAGTCTTCCAGCTGGTCGGCGGCCTGAGAGCGGGCATGGGTTACGCCGGCGCGAGAAACATCGAAGAACTGAAGAAGGCAAAGTTCATAAAGATTACCTCGGCGGGCCTCAGGGAGAGCCATCCCCACGACGTGTACATCACCAAGGAGGCTCCCAACTATACCCAGTTTTAGGACCGATGAAAAATCGGTCCTTTTTTTAATGGCTGTTCTCGGGAATTTTATCAGTAAACAAAGAAAATATTAAATTTAGCAGGAAAAAGATAAATTAAGGTAGAATAACAATAATAAAAAATTAAATTTTTTTTACAAGTCGAAAAAGGGGGAGATCGGGTTGAAAAATTATAGCAGCGACAGAATCAAGAACATAGGACTCTTCTCGCACAGTGGTGCAGGTAAAACGTCCCTGGCCGAAGCGATGCTGTTTACTGCGGGAGCTATTGATCGGCTTGGTAAAATAGATGACGGCAATACCACCTTGGATTACGACCCGGAGGAGATAAAGAGGAAAATCTCCATCTCGCTGGGCCTGGCCCCGCTGGAGTGGAAGGATTTCAAGATAAATATCGTGGACACTCCGGGATATTTTGACTTTGTGGGCGAGGTAAAGAGTGCTCTGAGAGTGGTGGATGGAGCGATTTTGGTCGTATGTGCCGCCTCGGGAGTTGAAGTCGGCACCGAGCAGATGTTTAAACTCGTCGATGAGCGCGGCCTGCCCCGGATGTTTTTCGTAAACAAGCTGGACCGCGAAAATGCCAATTTCTACAAAGTGGTGGAACAAATTCAGCAGAACTTCGGACAAAAGGCTGTCCCCGTGCAGCTTCCCATCGGCCAGGAGGCCAATTTCAGGGGACTGGTAGATGTGGTCCACCAGAAGGCCTACGAATTCGACGGAAAAACCGTCAAAGAGATTCCGCTGCCCGAGGAACTGAAGGACGACCTGGAAAGCTACCGGCTGATGTTAATGGAAGCCGCCGCCGAATCCGACGACGACCTGCTCGCCAAGTATCTAGACGGAGAGGAATTGACCGATGAGGAAATAGAGCGGGGGCTTGAAATTGGCGCCAGGGCAGGCAATATTTACCCGATCCTCTGCGGTTCTTCACTGACTAATAAGGGAATAAATATATTATTAAATGCCATATGCGATTACATGCCCTCTGCAGCGGAGGGAATGCAGGAAAAGGGCAAGAACCCCAAGACCGGGGAAGAGGAAACCAGGAAGTGCGATAGCTCCGAGCCTTTCAGTGCCATAGTCTTTAAGACCATGGCTGACCCGTTCGTGGGAAGGCTCAGCCTGTTTAAAGTGTGCTCGGGCTCGATAAAGCCCGATACCGTGGTCTACAATGCCAACCGGGGTGTGGCCGAGAAAATCGGGCATCTTTACTTCATGAGAGGAAAAAAGCAGGAAAACGCCCAGCTCGCTGTAGCGGGCGATATAGCGGCAGTTGCGAAGCTCCAGAGCACCTTTACCAACGATACTTTGTGCGATAAAGACCACCCGATCCTCCTCGAAGAAATAGATTTTCCAAAACCGGTGATATCCTTTGCGGCTGAACCCAAGTCGAAGGGCGACGAAGAGAAGATATCCTCGGGCCTTTCAAGGCTTACCGAAGAGGATATGACCTTTAAAGTGGAAAAGAACAACGAGACCGGACAGCTGCTGGTCTCCGGCATGGGAGAAATTCACCTGGAGGTGCTGGCGGCGAAGCTCGCAAGCAAGTTTGGCTCGGAAGTGGTGCTGAGCGTGCCGAAGGTGCCTTACAGGGAGACTATAAGAGGCACTGCCAAAGTTGAAGGCAAATACAAAAAGCAGACCGGCGGCAGGGGCCAGTACGGCCACGTCTGGATAGAGTTTTCTCCGATATCCTCCGAAGACGGTTTCGAATTTGAGGAAAAGATTTTTGGCGGGGCTGTCCCCAAGCAGTATATTCCGGCTGTAGAAAAGGGAATAAGGGAAGCCATGAGAGAAGGCGTCCTGGCCGGTTACCCGGTAGTGGGCTTCAAAGCGGTGCTGTACGACGGGTCCTTCCATCCGGTGGACTCATCGGAACTGGCCTTCAAGATAGCAGCTTCGATGGCGTTCAAAAAAGGTATCACGCAGGCTAAACCGGTGCTCCTGGAGCCCATTTACGAGATGGAGATAGTGGTGCCGGAACAATACATGGGCGACATAATGGGAGACCTCAACAAGCGCCGCGGCCGGATAATGGGCATGGAAATGCGGGATGGGATGCAGCACATAAAGGCTCAAGCGCCTCTCGCGGAGATATTCCGTTATGCTACGGACTTAAGGTCCATGACTCAGGGCAGAGGTTGGTTTTCGGCCACTTTTAGCCACTACGAAGAAGTGCCAGGGCCTATAGCCGAAAAGGTCATCGCCGAGTCGGGCAAGAAACATGCGGAAGAAGAGTAATTAAATGCGAGGCCCCTCCTTTTGCTTGAATTATAAAAATCCGGTGGGGAAAACTTAAAATAAACAGGAAAAAGGAGGGGCCCCAAGTGGAAGACAGACCCAATAAGCGTTTTGGCCACATCGAGGGAAAAATGGACGCCTTGTACAGAAAAAAATTCGACGACATCATCGAAGACGAACTGGCGGACGACACGCTGTACGGAGAGATAATTCCGACCCTCATGGGCTGGACTTCGCCGGAAGAGCAGGAAGAACGCATGAATACCCTGCTTGAAATTTCCGAGGAACTGAGCAAAAAAATGAAAGAGCAGAATAATATTTATTAGGAGGGAGTTTATCCCTCCAATTTTATCTCTTGAAAAATTTTCATGTATTGGTTATAATATTTACAGCAAAAGTCAAAGATAGTCAAAGTCAAAATACGGTTCACTGGCTGTGGCTGGAGGGAATCGCTTATGCCTAATCTCGCAGACGTCATAGAAAATTTTATAAAAGAAATGTTCCAGGAAGGGAAGAACATCCTGGAGATCCAGAGGAACGAACTGGCCAGCAAGTTTCGATGTGCTCCTTCCCAGATCAATTACGTGCTCACCACCCGGTTTACGGTCGAACGGGGATACATTGTAGAAAGCCGCCGGGGAGGCGGTGGATATATAAGGATAAAAAAGTTAAAAATAAGAAATGATGAATTTTTACGGGAATTAATAGAGCTGGTGGGCGATTCTATTTCGAGCACGAAGGCTGCTGGACTTGTGCAGTTCATGCTGGAAGAGGGCATTATTTCCGATAGAGAGGCGGAACTTTTCAAAGCCGCCATCAACAGGAAAAATTTAGAGATACCGCTCCCTGAGCGGGACAGGTTGCGGGCCCGACTTTTGAAAGCCATGATTGCGGCTTTATTGGGCCACGAAGGAGAAAAGGGGGATGAAAATTATGATGTGCGATGAATGCAAGAAAAGGCCGGCTACTGTGCATATAACGAAGATAGTAAACGGAGAAAAAACTCTGCTGCACCTGTGCGAGCAGTGCGCCAGGGAAAAGAGCATTTTCGACGTGTCTTTCAGCCTGGAGGGAGAGCCGTTTTCGATGCAGAAATTCCTGGCAGGCTTTTTCGAGCCTTTCATGAGAGAATTTATGGAGGAATCCCGCCCGCTTTCCTGTGACCGGTGCGGTTTGACCTTTCCGCGCTTTTCTCAGATCGGCAAATTCGGCTGCAGCCACTGTTATGAAACCTTCAAAGGTCGGCTGGATCCGATGCTCCGCCGCCTGCACGGGAAGACCTATCACGTGGGCAAGGTCCCGAAGAGGCGGGGCGGAAGGTTCCGCATAAAGAGCGAAATAGAGAGGCTCAAAAGGGAGCTCCAGGAAGCGGTCAATGCCGAAGAATACGAAAGAGCGGCCGTGCTCAGGGATAAGATAAGAGAATTAGAGCAAAAACTAGACAACAGGGGCTGATGGAGGTGCGGGATGTGTCGATCGAGGAGATATTAGACACGACCAGGATAGGGTGGATGAATTCTACAGGACCCGAAAACGACATAGTGATAACGAGCAGGGTGAGACTGGCCCGAAATCTGAGAGATGTGCCTTTCCCTCACCTCCTCAGCAAGGACCAGGCGCAGGAAATAATCGATTCGGTGTACGGAGCCTTTTTGGAAAACCCGGTCCTTTCGCAGGACGCCAGACTCTACCTCATGAAGGACCTGTCGGATATTGAAAAGAACCTCCTGGTGGAGATGCACTTCATAAGCCCGGATCTGGCAAAAGACGACCGGGGCGCAGTCATTATAAGCGGCGACCGGCGCATAAGCATAATGATAAACGAAGAGGACCACCTGAGGATTCAGTGCCTCTTTTCAGGCCTGGACCCGCAAGGTGCTTATGAACTGGCTAGCCGGGTAGATGACGTTCTGGAGGAGCAACTGGATTTTGCCTTTGACGAACGGCTGGGGTACCTGACCGCGTGCCCCACCAACGTGGGCACCGGCATCCGGGTCTCGGTCATGATGCACCTTCCGGTGCTGACCATGCTGGGGCAGGTGGACCGCATGTTTTCCACCATGGCCCAGCTGGGGCTGGTGGTCCGGGGACTTTTCGGAGAAGGTACCCAGTCCTGGGGGAATCTGTATCAGATATCGAATCAGATAACTTTAGGAAAATCCGAAGAAGATATCATCCAGAACCTGCTGAGCGTTGCAAATCAGATAATATCCAGCGAGAGGCAGGCCCGGAGAAATCTCAAAGGTGAAGACCGCCTCCGGCTGGAGGACCGGATATTGAGGTCCTACGGGATACTCACTAATTCGAGGCTCTTGTCCAGTCAGGAGGCCATGGGCTATATTTCCGACGTGAGGCTGGGGGTGGACTTAGGGATAATAAAAAATTTCAAACCCGAAGAAATCAACCACCTGTTTATAACCGTCGGACCGTCGTATATCCAGGAATTTTTCAAGAAGACCATGACTCCCCTGGAGAGGGATTTGAACAGGGCGAATTTGTTCAGGCAAAAATTATTGAGGTGAGGTGAGAGATGTGAACGGCAAATTCACGGAGAGGGCCCAAAAAGTCATAGCCTACGCCCAGGAAGAAGCAAGGCGATTGAACCACAACGTGGTCGGGACGGAACATATTCTGCTGGGATTGATAAGGGAAGGCGAAGGAGTGGCCGCGAGAGCGCTTCAAAATCTGGGAGTGGAGCTCACAAAGGTGCGGGAGCAGGTGGAAAGGCTGATAGGCATCGGTCCCTTCACCGTGCAGGGTCCGATAGGATATACCCCTAGGGCCAAGCGGGTGCTGGAGCTGGCTTTGGACGAATCCCGCAGGCTTAAACACAACTACGTGGGCACCGAGCACATCCTCCTCGGGCTCATCCGGGAAGGGGAGGGCGTGGCGGCGCAGGTCCTGGCCAACTTAGGGGTAAGCCTCGATAAGGCACGGAACGAAGTCCTGTCGCTGCTTGGCACCGACGTAAAAGGCCAGGCGACTTTCAGGAGAGCCAGCAATACGCCAACTCTAAACCAGTTCGGGAGGGACCTTACGGAACTGGCGGCCGAAGGTAAGCTGGACCCGGTCATTGGCAGGCAAAAAGAAATAGAGCGGGTAATCCAGGTGCTGACCCGGAGGACCAAGAATAACCCGTGCCTCATCGGTGAGCCCGGCGTCGGCAAGACCGCCATAGTGGAGGGCCTGGCCCAGAAGATAGTGGAAGGCGAAGTGCCGGAGATTTTGAAGGACAAGAGGATAGTGAGCCTGGATCTGGCCTTGCTGGTGGCGGGGACTAAGTTCCGGGGAGAATTTGAGGAAAGGCTCAAAAAGGTCATAAACGAGATAAAGCAGGCCGGAAACGTCATCCTGTTTATCGACGAAATGCACACCATCATCGGAGCCGGTGCGGCCGAAGGAGCCATCGACGCTTCCAACATATTAAAGCCTTCACTGGCCCGCGGCGAACTTCAGACCATCGGCGCCACCACCCTTGATGAATACAGGAAGCACATAGAAAAAGACCCGGCCCTGGAGAGGCGATTCCAGCCCATACTCGTGGAAGAGCCCACGGTGGAGGACACCGTGAAGATCCTGGAAGGCCTCCGGGATAAATACGAGGCCCACCATAGGGTGAAGATTTCCGACGAAGCTCTGGTCGCTGCCGCCAAACTTTCGGCTCGGTACATCACCGACCGGTTCCTGCCGGACAAAGCGGTGGACCTGATAGATGAGGCGGCGTCAAGAGTCAGGCTCAAGAGCCTTACGGCGCCTCCGGAACTCAGGGAACTGGAAGACGAGCTGGAAGCGGTGAGAAAGGAAAAGGATGCGGCCATTAAAGCCCAGGAATTTGAGAAGGCGGCAAGGCTCCGGGACAAGGAGCAGGAGATAAAGGCCAAGGTGGACAGCCTGAAGGCCCGGTGGCAGCAGGAACAAAAGCTGGACAATGCGACGGTCACCGAAGAAGACATAGCCAAAATAGTCTCCAACTGGACCGGCATACCGGTGGAGAGACTCACCGAAGAAGAATCGGAAAGGCTGCTCAAGATGGAGGATATCCTCCACCAGCGGGTCATAGGGCAGGACGAAGCGGTGAGGGCCGTGGCGAGGGCTATAAGGAGGGCCCGAGCCGGATTAAAAGACCCGAAGCGCCCCGTGGGTTCGTTCATTTTCCTCGGGCCCACCGGCGTGGGCAAGACTGAGTTGGCGAGGGCTCTGGCCGAAGCCATGTTCGGCGATGAGAACGCCATGATAAGGCTCGACATGTCCGAATACATGGAGAAATTTGCGGTTTCCCGAATGATCGGTGCGCCTCCGGGATACGTTGGATACGAAGAAGGAGGAGAGCTCACCGAGAAGGTGCGCCGCAAGCCTTATTCGGTGGTGCTTTTCGACGAGATAGAAAAGGCCCATCCGGACGTTTTCAATATACTGCTGCAGATCCTCGAAGACGGCCGGCTCACCGATGCGCAGGGCCGGACGGTCGATTTCAAAAATACGGTCATAATAATGACTTCCAACGTCGGTGCAAATCACATACAGAAGACCCGGTCCTTGGGCTTTACGCCCAAAGAAGACGACACCAAGAATTACGAAGAGATGAAGGAAAGGGTAATAGATGAACTCAAGCGCACCTTCAGGCCCGAATTTTTAAACCGCGTGGACGAGATCATCGTTTTCCATCCTCTGAACGAAGAACACATGAAGAAGATCGTGGACCTCATGCTGAAGCAGGTCAACGAAAGACTTAAAGAAAACGATTTGACCATAGAAGTGTCGGAGAGGGCGAAGGAATGGCTGGTCAAGAAAGGCTTTGACCCCATGTACGGCGCAAGACCCCTAAGGCGGGTCATACAGAGAGAGGTGGAGGATAACCTCTCCGAGGGGATCTTAAAAGGCACGGTATCGCCGGGCGATGTGGTACTGGTGGAACTGGAGGACGACAAACTCACGTTCCGGAAAAAGGAGTTGTCCTTTACGGCTAACAGCGGCGAATGATGAATAGACCCGGCTGTGGGACCCGTTTCTCGCGGCCGGGTTTCGTATTTTGGATTTCTGGGGAGGAGAGTGGGGAATTGAAAGTCAGGAAAAAATACGTATGCCAGCAATGCGGCTTTGAATCGGTGAAATGGCTGGGAAAGTGCCCTGAATGCGAAAGCTGGAATAGCATGGTGGAGGAGGTTTCCTTAGAAGAAAAAAATTCGCCCTCCGCCGAAATTCGAAAACCAAAGCTTTTAAGCGAAATCACCTATTCGGAAGAGGAGCGGATAAAGACGAATCTGGACGAACTCGACCGGGTGTTGGGCGGGGGCATAGTCCCGGGGAGTCTAGTGCTCTTGGGGGGTGACCCGGGAATAGGCAAGTCCACCTTGATGCTGCAGATGGCAGGGCAACTTGCCGCCGTCGGTAGAATAGTGCTGTACGTGACAGGAGAAGAGTCGGAAAAGCAAGTTAAGATGAGGGCGGAAAGGTTGGGGGTTGATAGAGGAAAGCTTTACATAGCAGCGGAGAACAACGTGGAAGCGGTGGAAAGCCACGTTAGGGAACTCATGCCTGATGTGGTGATCCTGGATTCGGTCCAGACCACTTATCTTCCTGCTTTAGAGTCACCGCCTGGGAGCGTAAGCCAGGTGAGGGAGGTCACCCACCGGCTTATGAAGCTTTCAAAGGAGACGGGCACCGCTGTGTTCATCATAGGCCACGTCACCAAAGAAGGCAGCATCGCCGGGCCCAGGACCCTGGAACACATGGTGGACTGCGTGCTCTATTTCGAAGGTGAAAGATACCAGTCGTACCGCGTGATAAGGGCCGTTAAAAACCGGTTCGGCTCCACCAACGAAATAGGCCTTTTTGAGATGCGCGAAACGGGGCTCGTAGAGGTAAAAGCTCCTTCCCAGTTTTTACTGACGGGAAGGCAAAAAAATGCTCCCGGCTCCGCCGTGGTTTGCACCATGGAAGGGACAAGGCCCCTTTTGGTGGAAGTTCAGGCGCTCACCTGCCCCACCGGCTTTAACCTGCCCCGCCGCCAGACCTCGGGGATAGATTACAACCGGGCCGTTCTGCTCATTGCAGTGTTGGAAAAAAAGTTAGGGCTCAACCTCCTCCAAGAGGACGTGTACATTAATGTGGCCGGTGGGATAAAACTGTCCGAACCGGCCGTGGATCTGGCGGTGGCGACCGCCGTAGTTTCGAGTTTTAGCAATAGGCCTGTGAGGGAAGCGGTGATTATCGGCGAAATAGGTCTCGGGGGAGAAATACGTTCGGTGAGCTACGCAGAAAAGAGGGTTAACGAAGCCGAAAAGCTCGGCTTCAAGCAAGTCATAATACCTCGCGATAATTTGAAGGATTTGAAGACTGGCAGCTCCATCGAGGTCATCGGGGTAAAGGAGCTGAAAGAGGCCATAGAAATGGCCCTGGATTAGAAGTCATGAGAGATTGTAGATTCCGAGAGTAGTGAGTTTCTCGTTCTCCTCCGCGAGTACATCTTCAAGGTTTACATGCAGCAGATTGCACAGAGCGGCGAGGTAAAAGAGATGATTGCCCAATTCTTCCTTCAGTATCTCCTGGCAGTTGGGGCATAGCTCGCCCTTCAGGTGCGTTTCCATGTAGGAACTCAGGTCCTGGAGGCTTATGTTCCTGGGGATCTGCTGTTTTTTGGCGTTGATTTCCAGACAGCCACAAACGGTCACCGATTTGGCAATGGCCCGGTTGATGCGGCTGACAGTCTCCTGCAGTTTTGTGAGGACGTCTATGATGCTCTTATGCCTTACGAGGCACTGAGAGACCGAAGCTTGAAAATCTTTATAAGTCAAGTCTCCCATTTATATTCCCCCTATTTTTTCTTACAAGTCTTATTATATCCATGACTTCCGGCGTTTGTCAAACTTAAGTTAGAATATAGAGAAAAATGCGAAGCATATTTTTGGGGCGGTCGGTGAAGAAGTACAAAAAAATTAATTGACATTCTTCTACAATATATAGTATAATAAAAATTTAACTTGACATTTCAGGAATTTTATGTTATTTTATTAATCAAGTCGGGACACTGATTTAGGGGGCTTCGACATGTTCAACATAGGCGACAAGGTCGTCTATCCCATGCACGGGGCGGGTATAATAGAAGCCATAGAAGAAAAGGAGATTCTGGGGGAAAAGCAAAAATACTACGTAATGAGGATGCACTTCAAAAACATGAAAGTCATGATTCCCATAAAGAGCGTGAAAGCTATAGGCGTTCGGCAGGTCGTGAGCGATGAGGAGATAGAACAGGTCTTAAAGATACTTCGCGGCGAGAAGAGCAAAATGCCGGCCAACTGGAACCACAGGTACAGGGCCAATATGGAGAAAATAAAGAGCGGAAATATCTTTCAGGTAGCCGAGGTGGTGAGAAATCTGGGACTGCGGGATAAGGAAAAGGGACTCTCTACCGGTGAACGGCGGATGTTTGAAAACGCAAAGCAAATTCTGGCGAGCGAGATTGCCTTATCGAAAAATATAGATGAGATGAGCGCCCACCGATTGATCGAGAGAGCTTTACAGTAAGGGCGTTTTTTTGTATCTAAGGAAATTATATTATATAATGAAAGTGGGGATGAAGAAAAAAAGTGCTAAAAACCGGCAATACTTTATATAGGAGGTGACAATGGATGATATATAAAATAGTTAAAGCTGTTCTATCGATTGCGGGTCTCGCCGTAGGATATGAAATTTCATTGTTAGTATTTAATCTGAACCAGGTCCTGGGGCTTTTGTCCTTGAGTGAGGCCGGCGTGGTAGTTGGCAAATTGATCATCTCTTTGATATTCGCAATGATATTTTATTTACTAACCCCAAAACTGTTTTCATGGGGAACCAAGGCTAAGGAATGGATGGAAAATCGGCTCCAGAAAACACCGATGAGGGATATCCTCTACGGATTTTTGGGACTTTTAATGGGGCTTATTATAGCGAACCTTTTTTCCAGAGCGCTTCTCAGCATTCCGTTGATGGGACCGTACCTTTTAGTAGTAGCGAATCTGGTTCTGGGCTATATCGGCGCTGTCGTAGCTGTCAAAAAGCGGGAAGAGCTGTCGGCGTTGATCCCGATTCCGGTGGGTCCCAAAAAGATGAATGCCGCCTCTTCCAGTTCGCAGGCCAGTTCCAATAAAGTAAAGCCCAAGATTCTCGATACCAGCGTCATAATAGACGGCAGAATCGCCGACATATGTCAGACCGGCTTTCTTGAAGGGCCGATAATAGTGCCGAGCTTCGTGCTGGAAGAGTTGAGGCACATAGCCGACTCATCCGATGTTTTGAAGAGAAACCGCGGCCGCCGAGGGCTCGACATTCTGAACAGGATGAAAAACGAGATGAACATCGAAGTGCAGATTTGCGAGAAGGATTTCGACGATATCGCCGAAGTGGACAGCAAGCTGGTAAAGCTCGCCCAGATTCTCGACGGCAAGATAATAACCAACGATTTTAACCTGAATAAAGTGGCAGAGTTCCATAAAGTTCCGGTTCTGAACATCAACGAACTGGCCAATGCGGTAAAACCGATAGTTCTCCCGGGTGAGGAAATGGTGGTGCAGGTTATAAAAGATGGCAAAGAGGCAGGGCAGGGGGTCGCATACCTGGACGATGGAACCATGATCGTAGTCGATGGGGGTAAGAAGCACATCGGAGAAACTATAGGGGTTATGGTGACGAGCGTGCTGCAGACTGCTGCCGGGAGGATGATTTTCGCAAAGCCTAAATCGATGTAGCTGGGGTGAAGACAATGAAAGTTGCAGCGGTGATTGCAGCCGGCGGCAGGGGCAGGCGGATGAATTCCACTTTGAGCAAGCAGTTCTTGAGGTTGAGAGGGCGCCCCATTCTCTACTACACCTTGAACACTTTTGAAAGCCTGCAGGAAATCGAAGAGATAATACTGGTGGTGGGGCCATCGGACATGGACTACGCCCAGAGGGAGGTATTACAGCCCTACCGGTTCAGAAAAGTAAAGCTGGTGGAAGGCGGGAAGGAACGCCAGGATTCGGTTTACAACGGTTTGAGGAGTTGCTCTCCTCAAACCGATATTGTTGTTATACACGATGGAGTGCGCCCCTTCGTCACAAAAAAGATCATTCTGGCCAGCATCGAAGCTGCAAAAAAATACAGGGCCGTCGGCGTGGGAGTGCCGGTGAAGGATACCATAAAGGTGGTGGACGGCGGATTTATTCTGAACACCCCCGACCGGAGCACACTCTGGGCCATCCAGACCCCACAAACCTTTGAATATTCTTTGATCCTACGGGCCCACGAAGAGGCGAGGAAGGCTGGATTTTACGGGACCGACGACACGGTCCTGGTGGAGAGGCTCGGATTTCCGGTGAGGATGATAGAGGGAGCTTATGAAAACATCAAGATAACCACTCCCGAAGACATGTTAGTGGCCGAGGCCTTTTTAAACATGGGCTACGGAGATTTCAAGAGGTGATATGATGAGAGTAGGCATCGGGTACGACGCCCACCGGCTGGTTGCTGGAAGAAGGCTGGTGCTGGGTGGAGTTGAGATACCCTTTGAAAAAGGATTGTTGGGCCATTCCGACGCGGACGTGCTGGTGCACGCCATAAACGACGCCCTTTTAGGGGCGGCGGCTCTCGGAGATATAGGGGTCCATTTTCCGGATACCGATCCTGAGTACAAGGACATACGGAGCATTATCCTCTTAGAGAGGGTAGGAGAACTCCTCAAAAACGAAGGTTTTGAAGTGCTCAATATAGATTCGGTAATTTGCGCCGAAAGGCCGAAACTTTCCCCTTACATAGATAAAATGAGGGAAAACATAGCCAAAGCCTTGAGGATTTCTAAAGATAGAGTGAGCGTAAAGGCCACCACCACCGAGGGCATGGGCTTTGAGGGCAGGGGTGAAGGCATTTCAGCCCAGGCCGTATGTCTGATTGAAAAACTGTAAAATTTGAGGATTTAAAACCTCACCGCCCCCTTTGTGGGAGGGCGGTTTTTTCGTTGTCTTTGGCTTAAAACTTCCAAGGGCCCTTTGGGAAGGAACCCCCTTTATGAAATAGTTTTGGGTTTCCCTCATGGAAGGTTCTATTAAAAAGGCGAACGAAATTCCGTGTTCTACTTCACAGTTTTTAAGGTATAATCAAGGGAGGGACGTTAAATTTTAAATATCCCTGATTAGGTATTTCAGCTATCCTAATCTATGGGATTTTTCTTTATTGCGGGGGTGTCTTTTTGAACCTGATATACTCGGGCCCTGTATGTAGTGGGAAAACCACTGCCTTAATAAATAAATATTTGGATTTAATAAATGAGGGTGTGAGCTCCGATCGCATCCTGGTGTTGGTTCGCTCCACTTCAGATGTGTCGCGGTGGAGAAAGGAGCTTAAAGCACCTTTCCTCGGCAAGCTAAATGTCTACACTTACTTTGGTTTTGTGCAGGACCAGCTTACGAGCTACTGGCCAATGGTGGAAGATAAACTGCCGGGAAAGCAGCGCTTTGCGCTGCCGGTTTTTATGACGGTGGAAGTATCCCATTACCTCATGATGCAGCTGGTGGAAGAGAAGTTGAGCCAGGGTGGTTTTAGGGATGTGAGATCTACGCCCGATGCGATTGCAATACAGCTCCTTGACAATTTGAATCAGGCAGCGGTGTCGGGAATGGTTCTTGAGGAGGCTTTCTATAGACTGCGTTCTCTTGGGGCTGCGGGAGGCAGAGAAAAAGCAGCGGCATACCAGGATGCCATAGAGGTGATGGAGCGGTTTAGAAAAAGCTGCCTTCAGACGCGCTGCATCGACTACTCTCTCATGGTGGAATTATATACCTACATTTTGTTTAGAGATGAAGAATACCTGAAAAGGCTGGATAGCAGTTACGATTACCTGATCGTTGACGACCTGGACGAGACGGTGCCCGTGGCCCAAGATCTAATAGTGCGTTTTTTAAAAAAGGCCAAAGGGGTATATATGGGTTACAACCCCTTTGGCGGCCATACGGATTTTTTCGGGGCTTATCCGGAGGGAGTAGAGCTAAATATTTTGCCCTTATGCACCGTAAAGGAATTAAAAAACCCCCGGTCAGAGGGGGAGATGGAGAATTTCGCAAACTGCTTGGCAGGCATACTGAGAAGGCATCCGGTAAACGTAAAGAGCATAGCACCGCTAAAGGGCGAGATTATGGAGGACCTGCGCGGTGCTATGCTCGAGAAGGTGGCGGAAAAGATCGCGGATCTCGTGAAAGCAGGGACTTCTCCTGGAGAGATAGCGGTGATTTCTCCTTTGGTAGATAAGGTCCTGGAATTTGACTTGAGCCAGCGGCTGGCAGAAAGAGGAATAGAGGTTGCCGAGGTAAACCGGTCCAAAAGGCTTTTGGATGAGCCCTTTGCCCAGGCCATGGTGACGCTAGCGGCCCTGATTTGCCGGCAGTGGCAGATACCATTAAACTATTCCGCCTTGGTGCAGTGTATGGGACTTTTGCTGGCTCTTGATCCGATTCGCGCCGGGCTCCTGGCGGAGAAGATAATCAAAAACGGAAGTAATTTGCCCAATATAGATGAGGAAAAGGGCTTGAGAGAGAGGCTTGGCTATCGAAATGCGGAGAAGTACCACGAATTATACGAATGGGTAAAGCGTTGGGAGGGGCAGGAGAATATCGACCTTCGGCTGCTCTTCCAGCAGATCTTCGCTGAACTTCTGGCCCCCCTCTCGCCGGAGGAAGAAGAACTTTTAGCAATGCGGCAGCTAATAGATTCGGCGGCAAAAGTACATAAAGCTTTAGAAAGGTACTACGGCGGTGCCAGGGATAAAGGCATGTGCTTTATAGATCTCGTCCAGAAGGGGACCCTGGCGGCCGATATGCTATATCGTCCCCCGCTAAATCAGGGCAAAGTAATCCTAACCACATCCCTGAACTTCCTCTTAAATCCTAACATTCCCGAGGTGGAGTACCAGTTTTGGATGGACATCGGCAGCAGGCACTGGATGCTAGGCATAGCCAAAGAGCTGGCAAATCCCTGGGTTCTGTCCCGGCGCTGGAGGAAGGGCTTAATTTGGGATGACGGGCTGGACCAGAGGATCAGGATAGAAAAACTGGCCAGGCTTATCCGAGGGCTCCTGGGCAAGTGCAAGAAGGGTATTTACATTGCCCACAGTAAGCTAAGCAGCCAGGGCTGGGAGCAGGATGGGATTTTGCTGGAGGTTTTTGAGATTATACAGGAGCGGGGGGAGAGGATAAATGATTAAACTCAGACCGGGCCAGAGGGAAGTGGCGGCCTACAGGGGCGGCCTGCTCGCAGTGCCGGCGGTGCCGGGGGCGGGAAAGACCACGGTGCTTGCCCACCTGGCGGCAGATTTAATCCAGGAAGGATTGCACAAGCCCGGTAGGATCCTCATAGTTACGGTGATGAATTCGGCGGTATCCAACTTCTCCAGGAGAATCGGGGATTTTTTAGAAGAACGGGGCCTGCCCCGGACGGCGGGCTATGAAGTCAATGCCTGTTTTTTATAA
>QGUT01000120.1 GCA_003242255.1 Bacillota bacterium | reverse complement strand
GTGGAGGAAATCGGCCGAATAGCCCGGGAAAGAGACATTTTGTTCCTGGTCGATGCAGCTCAGACCATAGGGGTGCTCGATATAGACGTGAGAAAGCTACACATAGACCTTCTGGCCTTCCCCGGGCACAAGGGGTTGTACGGACCCCAGGGCACCGGGGGGCTGTACGTGAGGGAGGGCGTCAAGCTGCAGCCGCTAAAACAGGGGGGCACCGGCAGCTTTTCGGAAGAACTGGACCAGCCCGACATACTTCCCGACATGTTAGAGGCGGGAACTTTAAATACGCCGGGAATTGCAGGCCTCGCTGCGGGGGTCAATTTTTTGAAAAAAATGGGGCTTCACCAGGTCCGGGCTCATGAAAGGATGCTCGCCCAAAGGTTTTTAGAAGGCCTGGAGAAAATCGACGGAGTCACCGTTTACGGCTGCCCGAAAAAGCACGGCGAAATAGCGGTAATTTCCATAAACTTAAAGAATCTCGATTCATCGGAACTGGCATTCCTGCTGGACAGCCGGTACGACATTCAGGTAAGGCCGGGGATCCACTGCAGCCCTATGGCGCACAGGACCATCGGCACCATCGAGAGAGGGACCGCAAGGTTCAGTTTTTCCATTTTCAACACGGTGGATGAGATAGAAGAGGCCCTTTCGGCCTTGGAGGAAATTAGCAGGGAGATGGGATAACTTTTAAGAGAAAGGGGGACTGCTTCTTTTGTTAGGAACGATCATAAATTCGTTGGCCATCGTCGTGGGGGCCCTGATGGGGAGCTTTCTGAAAGGCCGATTTCCAGAAAATATCAGCACTACCCTCATGCAGGGCCTGAGCCTGGTGGTAATGCTGATAGGACTATCGATGGCTTTGGAGACGAAAAATCTGCTGATAGTGACTCTCAGCATAGTAAGCGGTGCCGTTTTAGGGGAGATCATGAGGATCGAAGAAAGGTTGAACCGCCTGGGAGAAAATCTGGAAAAGCGCTTCGGCGGCGGTGATGGAGATTTCACCAAGGCTTTTGTGTCTGCCAGTTTAATCTACTGCGTGGGGGCCATGGCCATCATGGGCGCCCTCGAAAGCGGCCTTACGGGGAATCACAGCATCCTGCTGGTGAAATCTATTCTGGACGGCGTATCATCGGTGGTCTTTTCTTCCACGCTGGGAATTGGGGTCGCTTTTTCGGCGGCGACCGTTTTCATATATCAGGGCAGCATAACTCTGGCGGCCGGACTCATAAAGTCTTACCTTACCGATGTGGTAATTGCGGAAATGACGGCAGCAGGAGGGCTTTTGATTTTCGGGATAGGGATCAACATGCTGGAAAGGAATTCACGCATAAAGGTGGGAAACCTCCTGCCTTCCGTCTTTACCGCTATTGCTTTTACTGTGCTTTTTTCAAAGTTTCCTAAGCTGTGAAATTGGAGGAATTGCATATGACGCCTAATTTTATCCAGATGATGCGGGCCTTTATTGAAGAAAATCTGGACCTGATTTTGATCTTCGTGACCTTTGTCTCGCTTTTAAGCCTGATAGTTTTCATATCCATAAACATAAAGCTCAACCGGATTGCAAAAAAATATGCTGCCCTCATGAAAGGGGCCGAAGGCAAGGATCTGGAAGAAATGCTGGAAGAATATATGGGCAGGGTAAAACAGGCTTCATCGGAGGTGGCTGCTGTAAAGGAACGGGTAGACAAGCTGGAAGAGGATATGCGCTGTGCGGTGCAGAAGGTTCACATGAAAAAATACAACGCATTTCCCGATATGGGAGGAAACTTGAGTTTTTCCATTGCCCTTTTAAACGGTGAAAACAGCGGTGCCATTATCACGACCATTTACGGCCGGGAAGAGAGCCGCGTCTATTTGAAACCGGTCCAAAAAGGGGAATCGGACTTTCCTCTGAGCCCGGAAGAAAAAGAAATTCTGGAGAAGGCGAAGATGCAAGCAGGATTTTCGCACTCGAAGATCGAATTGTAAATTTTCGAAAGATCTGGCCGCAGCAAAAAAGGGGGCTGTAACCGGGTGAGGAAAGACAGCAAGAAGCGGGTCACATTGATGATAATACCCCATTCGGAAGAATCGATCTATTCCTTTTCGATTTCCTGGACTTTGTTGAAAGCCCTGAGGTACATAGCAGCTTCGCTTTGCCTTTCGCTCATGGCGGCGGGCTTTTGTCTTTTCTCATCGTACTCAGAACTTAAGGCCAAAAACGAAGAGTTGGAGTCGGAAGTGCAAAAATATGCGGAAGTTCGGGAAAAGCTCAATTATTACGAGGAAAAGACGAAAGCCTTGGAACAAAAGGTAAAGGAAATGGAAGCCCTTGATGACAGCCTGAGAGAACTTCTGCAGGAAGACCCGGTCCTGATGGACAAGCTCAACAAAACCAGTTCCAGAGACTTACACTCACTGGCCAGCAGGGGCAGCGTGGACAGGGAGGCGGCCTTGGAAAGGCTGGAGGACCTGGAACTGAAAATTGAAGAACGGGAAAAGAGCATGAAGGAACTGCTCTCCGCGGTAGAAGAGAGGAATCAGATCCTTGCTGCCACGCCTTCGATATGGCCGGTGCAGGGGAGAATTACCTCCAATTTCGGCTACAGGCGTTCTCCTTTCAGCAAAAAGACGGAGTTTCACGATGGGATTGACATCGCGGCCCCTTACGGCAGCGAAGTAAAAGCTACGGCCGATGGGCGGGTCCTTTTCACCGGCTACAGATCGGGCTACGGCTATACGGTGGAAATCAATCACGGATACGGAAGGGTCACTACTTACTGCCACCTGTCGAAAATACTGGTGAGGAAGGGGCAGCAGGTGGAGAAAGGCCAGACCATCGGCAGGGTGGGAAGCAGCGGCAGAAGCACCGGCCCTCACGTTCACTACATGGTAAAGGAAAACGGTTCTCTTGTAAATCCCATTGAATATTTGGACTGATGAGGAGGACAGCATGTTTGGGAAAAAGAAAGAGGAAATAAGTATAAGTTCCGAGGCGGTAGATACCCTCATTGGCAAGGGCACCGAAATCCAGGGAGTGATCCGGGCCAGCGGAGTTCTCCGGATAGAAGGCAGGGTTGAAGGGGAACTTGAAAGCGCCGGCGACGTAATAGTGGCAGATACCGGAGCGGTAAATGCCCATATCAAGGCGAGGAACGCGATAATCGCGGGAGAGGTAAATGGGAATATTTTCCTTTCAGGGAAACTGGAGATCAAATCTTCCGGCAGGGTGCTGGGCGATTTAAAAGTAGAAGGATTGACCATTGAAGACGGAGCTTTTTTTGAAGGCAGGTGCGAGATGAATAAGGCCAAGGAGGTTGAAGGTTGAAGACTTTCTTTGTGGTAAATCCAGCTGCCGGAAAGAAGAGAGCCTTTTCCATTTGGGAGCGCCTGAGGGCATCGATCGATTTTCCCCATGAATTTGCCCTGACCCAGGGGCCGGGTCAGGCTACTGAAATCGCGAGGGAAGCGGTGAGGGCGGGTTACGACAAAGTGGTGGCAATAGGCGGTGACGGCACCATACGCGAGGTAGTGCAGGCCCTCGCACAAACAGAGGCCTGCTTGGGCGTGATACCGGCGGGCACGGGCAACGATTTCGGCCGCTCGCTGGGGATCCCGCCGGAACCCAGAGGAGCTCTGGAAATAATAAAAGGAGGCTACGTTCGCCGCGTCGATTTGTTGAGATCCGGGCAGAATTTTTTTGCCAACGTGGTGGGAGCCGGCTTGGATGCGGAAGTGGTAGATGCGGTCAACAGGGGCCCTAAGGTGATGACCGGAACTATAACTTACGTAGTTCAGCTTTTGCGAGTTTTAGCCGGATACTCGACAAGTGAAGTAACTCTGGAAATAGACGGCAGGACGGTAAAGCGAAAGGCCTGGCTGGTAGCTGTGAGCAACGCTAGGTTCTTTGGCGGCGGCATGATGATATGTCCCGACGCTTTAGTGGACGACGGTTTACTCGATGTATGCATAGTCAACGAGATAAGCAAAGCGGAACTTTTGAGGTTCCTGCCCACCGTATTTTCGGGAAAACACAAAAGCCACCCGGCGTTCGAAGTCCTCAAGGGGAAAAGGGTGAGAATGGAATTTGCCCCGCCCGCCAAGGTGCAGGCGGACGGAGATATTATCGATTTCACCCCAATGGAGTTTTCGGTGGAGCCGGGGGCTTTAAGAGTACTGGCAGGCCAGGTGTAATTTTTGCGCCGCAAAGGCGCTTTTAAGCGAAAAACCGTTTCATGCCCAGGGCGATGCCTTCGGAAATCACGGTCGCCATTTTCATCACCAAAAACAGGCGGGTATTTTGCAGGACGAAAAACTCCATGAATCCTCCGACGTTGACGACCCCGGTGATGTGAATCTGACCCACTTCGGGCAATTCTTTATTCACTCCCGCTCCCGGTTTAATGGGCCCTATTCCCATCTTTACCGTTCCCACATTTTTAGCAGGACCTAAAGAGGCGTCGATGGCAATTATGTAGGGTTTCTCAAAACTGTAAAGTTCTTTAAGGGTACTCTCGAGGTTGCCGGCGTGGACCGGTTCGGCCAGGCACCCTTTCACTTGGGCGTTGAGCAGGTTTTTTTCCTGCAGCATTTTTCCCACCAGGGGCCCGAGGGAATCGCCGGTAGAGCGGTCAGTGCCTATGCATAAAAACAATATCGGGGAAGGTGGACGGTAAGTTTCGGCCAAAAGGGCGGCAAATCCGTAAGCGATGGCTTCTACAGCGTTGGGATTATCTATATGAACCCTTATGCCGTGAGGTCTTAAAGCCTGTAGGTTTAAAAGCATTTTTTTCCTCCTGCGGACTTTTTTAAAATTATGTGTAATTTTTTGGGTTACTATACACTGGATACTTGAATAAAATTAAAAA
>QGUT01000014.1 GCA_003242255.1 Bacillota bacterium | reverse complement strand
CCAGGGCATGGCGGGGATATTCTTGGCGTTATCGCTTTTTTATATTATAATTAAATTCATGGTGAGAATTTTTCCGGAGGATGAATAAGGCGTTCGAAAAGAACGCTTTCTTTCTTAAGGGGGGGGTAATCGATGGCAGAAGTATACGTCTTCGGACATAGAAATCCAGATACGGATTCGATTTGTTCCGCCATAGCGTACAGCGAATTTAAAAACCAGACAGAAAAAGAAAATAATTATTTGCCCGCGAGATTAGGGCCTGTCAACCGGGAGACCCAGTTCGTCCTGGAATATTTTAATGTACCCGTGCCAGATTTCATCGAGAACGTTTACACCCAGGTATCCGATATAAGATTCGACGAGCCGGTTAATGTCGACATAAATGCTTCTATGTACGAGGCCTGGAAGGAGATAATAAATAAAAATGTCCGGACCATTAATATTGTCGACGAAGAAGGGAAGTTCTGCGGGCTTGCCACCCTTGGAGATGTGGCGAAAATCTATTTGCAATCCTCTTCGGGCTTTTCAAAATACGAAGTGCCGGTGATGAATTTAGTTAAGACCTTAGACGGCGAAATTCTCGTCTCGGGGAAGGAAAAGATTTTTAATGGTGACATAATAGTGGCAGCCATGCAAATCGACGATATTCGAAGGCGAATAAAGAAGGGCGATTTGCTGATCGTGGGCAACCGGAAAGACGTTCAGCTCATGGCTGTCAAAAGCGGCATTAAGGTGCTGATTGTAACCGGGGGACATGAGGTAGATGATGAGGTGCTGACAGCAGCCAGGGAAAATGATGCAACGGTTGTAAGGGTTCCTTTTGATACTTTTGACGCGGTGAAACTTATAAATCAAAGTATTCCGGTAAGATATATAATGAAAACGGAAGATGTGGTAAGTTTCCGGCTGGATGATACAATAGACGATGTGAAGGAAACGATGTTTAAATACAAGTACAGGAATTTTCCAATACTTGACAACCACAGGAAACCGGTGGGGATGCTGGCGAGGCACCACATATTGAACTATTCCAGGAAAAAAGTCATATTGGTAGACCACAACGAAAAGTCCCAGTCGGCGGAAGGCATAGAACAGGCGGATATTCTTGAAATAATAGACCACCACCGGATAGGTTCTCCCCAGACCGAACAGCCCATTGTCTTCATCAACCGGCCGGTAGGCTGCACTTCGACCATAATTTTTGACATCTACGGGAGGGAAAATATCGTTCCCTCGAGAGAAATAGCGGGCTTGATGTGCGCGGCCATATTGTCGGATACCCTTATGTTTAAATCCCCCACCTGCACGCCGGAAGATGTGAAAGCAGCTAAATTTCTTGCCGATATAGCAGGAATCGAAATCGAGAAATTCGGCAAAGCCATGTTTGAAGCGGGGACATCCCTTGAAGGTAAGAGCGAAGAGGAGATATTTTTTACCGATTTTAAAGAGTTTAAAATTGGCGACTACGAATTCGGCGTAAGCCAGGTGAACATTTTTTACAGCAGCCCTGAATACCTCAAGAATCGCCTGATAGATTTCATGGAAAAAATGATGAAGGAGAAAAAATACGACTTCCTGCTCCTCATGTTGACGGATATAATAAATGAGGTCTCCGAGTTTTTGTTCGTAGGAAATCACAGGGAATTGATAAGAATGGCCTTCGGCGCCGATGTGAAGGGGAACAGCTTCATGCTGCCCGGTGTTGTTTCAAGAAAAAAGCAGGTCATACCCAAAATCATATCGGCCATAAATTCCTTGGGCTAGAGGTTTTCGCTGGCCAGGGCCAGGAGGAGATTTTGAACGGCATCCACCATTTTTTCGCAGCCAAAACCCTCTCTCGCTATCCGGCGGGCATTGGCCCCCATCTCATTGGCTGCGGACGGATGTTTTAATATGTATTCCATAGCTCCGGCGAGAGCCGCAGGGTCGGCCGGGGGAACGAGGATACCTGAAATTCCGCTTTTCACTACTTCTGGATTTCCGCCCACATCGGTGGCTATGACGGGTTTTCCCAGAGCCATGGCTTCTAAAAGGGATAGGCTCAAGCCTTCGCTGAAAGAAGAGAGCACCAGTGCATCCGACTGGCCGATTAACCTGTATACGTCGGTGCAAAATCCCAAAAAATGGACTTTTCCCGAAAGACCGAGCTCATGAGCGAGGTCTTTTAATTTTTTTTCCATAGGGCCGGCCCCTGCGATGTAAAATTTAATGTCGACCGGATAGGAGGAGAGTTTCTCTAGCAACAGGGCACTGGCCTTTATGAAAATGTCGACGCCTTTTCCAGGGATAAGGCGGGATATGTTTAGAAAAGAGAAAGTATTATCGTCTTTGTGAGAAGGCGAATTAAATTTTTCCAACGACTTCAGGTCTATGCCGTTGTGGATTACGGCTAATTTTTCTCTATCTATTTTGAAAATTTCCCCGACCTCCTGCGCCATTTTTTGAGAAACGGTTATTATTTTGTGGTTGTATTTGAGAAAGCGGCCAGCCAGCCGCTGTTGCCAATTGTCTTTAGGAAAATTGTGAAGGGTAGTGACGATTATAGGAGTGCCTGCGATGAGGGCGGCCCAAGTTCCCAGAGCAGAAGCCAAAAGGCCGTGGTTGTGGATTATATCGATCTTTTCCTCTTTGAGAATCCTCACCGTATCGAAAAAAGATTTAGAGAGGCCAATGGGCGTTCGGCGGTCTCCGATCCTCGCATCCACCACTTTGACGGACTTTTCGAGGTTCCACGTATTCAAATTTTCTCTAGATGTCAGCAGAATGATCTCGAACTTGTCTTTATCAAGGCCATGAAGAAGAAACTCCACGTGCCGCTTCATTCCTCCTTCGGCGTCGCGGACGACTTCCAGCAATTTAATTTTTTTCATGCTGGTTCACCCCATCTATATTCTCCTCGGCTATAAACAGTAAGACGGGGAGGCCCAGAAAAACAGCCATCGTTCCGGCAGCGACTATGCCCGAATCGTTGAAAATGAATGCCAGGATGGAACCTATACTGGTTCCCGTAAAGCCGGCTGAAAAATTGGGATGCTTTTTAAATATTTTTTTCATGGTATCGGGTGGCCTTACGGAAAGGGAAACCAGTGCCGCTATAGTGGTGACCAGAGCTCGGGTCCAGGGCGTGTATTTGAAGAGCCGGTAATTCATGGAGACTTTCCTCGTAATTATGGAAACGGCAGCCTTCACACCACTTTCCCTTAAGAGGTCAACCGTCTGACTGATGTGGCTAGGGGGACCTGCGATATAGGAAAAAAGGAACAGGAGCAATGTAAAAAAAGCGGTAACGGTCAGAATTCCCGCAAAGGTTTTGAAGTTCAGTTTCAAACCGGAGAGCAAAATCAAAGTCGTCAAATAGGCGCCGCAGGCGGTAATGGCTCCGCCCACATTGCTCCCAAAAGATGGTGAAGAAATAAGATAGAAGGAAGCGCTGAAAATTAAAATAACCACAGCTACCGAAAGCTTCCGTCCTATTTTAAGGTTGTCGAGAGCGGTCGTGACTCCTATGATGGTGGAGCCGACCAAAACCCCCATATACTCGTTGCCCAGTCCGTAAAAACGAGCTCCCGCTATCGGGTCATGGCCCAGGACTGAACTTCCCAGCAGTTTTCCGCCCCATATAAGGTCGCAGGATATCGCCAAAGCTGTCGATAAGCTGATGAGAGAGACGGCCCTGGAGGCGGCTTCTGACCTCGATGTTATCATCACGGCGAGTACCGCGATGGCGATAGCCCAGAAAAACTGGTAATGCAGATTTTCTCCGGGAATCAGCGGAATTAAAAGGAACGTCAGCGGCATCACCATGCTGGCCTGCAGAAAAGGTATTATGAAGGCCAGATAGTTTTTTCCATAATAGATTAAGAACAGGAAAGCCAGGGAGACCGCTATTTGCATGGCAACGTAGGATTTTATAAAATACGGGCGAAAGGTGTATGTAAAAATGATTTTTCTGTTCAGACTGACCAGGTGATCGTAAGAACCGGTAAAGTTTACGCTTTCGATGGGATGGCCCACCATCTCGACGGGCACGGGAATCTGAAAAAAAGAAAGGACGGTGGGAGCCAGGTCCACATTGGCTATTACACCTGGTCGACGGGTAGTGGAAGAGGTGGCAAGCCCGGAGCTTAATTGGGGGCCTACGGCTATAAAGGGAGTGAGCAACTTTTTCTCCTTGAAACCGTTATAAGAGGGGAAGGGCGTTACCACCAGCAGCAGGTCCTTTTTAAGGTCTAGACTCTCAACTATTTTCCCTATGAATTCATCGCATTCCTTTAAGGCCTTGATCCTGTAATCTTTGTACAATTCCGGCGCGGCAAAGTAAGCCATGTCGTTGGCTCTCACGGTGTCCCCCAAATGTATTACTATAAAGCCGCCTTCTCTCTCGAGTTCCGCAAATTTTCGGTAAAGTACATCGTAATCGGTTTTTAAAAAAAAGGGACTTTCTTCATCCCGGATATTTATATCAGCAGCCACATAGCCTGAATGGACTATCCCGTTGAAATCCATGGCAATAAGAGATGCCATTCTATTTTTTTCATCGGCTGTATCGGCGTTTCCCAGGACGTGGACCGGTATGCCGTTGTTTTTTAAGATTTCCCCCAAGAGGCCCGGTTTTACATCGTAGTTGAGTTTTTTGTTCTCTTCAATAATACGGGCTATGTCCAGCTGGACGATGGCGCTGTCTGGAACTTCACGTCCTGTGTACAGTTTATACGCAGTGGCTGCTTCGGTGGATTCGTGCTTTTCAAAGGCCATCAAGGCATTCCTGCCTTTGCCCCCGGCAAGGGCCCTGCTTCCGGTTCCGATTGTGAGGTAACAGCTGGCGGGGTCGTAGCTTCCACCCGGCCTCGTGTTCATGAGACCCAGGACCCCGGTGGATATTAATTTTTTAATATTAGGATAATCGCCGGAAAGGTCCTCGAGGTCAATTCGGTCTAAAACTATCATGACGGCTGTCTTATGTAGATCGCTGCTGTCACCGGTAAGACCGGGGCATTGATGGGGCAGTGAGAGAAAAAACAAAATGAGAATTAAGATCGCTTTTTTTAGTGCCATAAGCTCATCATCCCGCCTTTTTCGGCTTACAATAATATTATTGAATGTAGAGGAAGTTTTTATGTTCCCGTTGAATGATTAATATAAAAGCCCATGTTGGCAAATAATAGTAGGGGAAAAAGTTCTATTCGGGGGATGAGCCGTGCTGAAACAGAGTTTATACCGGATGGGGATACTTAACCGATTTGTCAATAGAGTGTTTCCGCAGGTGGAACTAGAATTGAAAAACTACATGAGTATGGCCGAGAGAATCCCGGACCCCCTGCTCAGAAGACAGGCGGTCGAGAGCATAAGGAAAAAGAAATTTCACTGCCAGGGAGGCAGCATATATTCGCTTTATCCGGGAGTGCCGCAGAAGGATATGGTGCGCTTTATAGTGGCTTACCAGACCATAAGCGATTACCTCGATAATTTGTGCGACAGGGCCAAGGTAGAAGACGAAGAAGCCTTTAAGAAGCTTCACCTGGCAATGACGGATGCTCTCCTGCCGGGAGAGATATTTAGCGATTATTACGAATGCTACCCTTATAAAGATGACGGGGGCTACCTGAAACTGTTGGTGTCAAAATGCAAGGCGTTCATCTCCGACCTGCCATCTTACGCCATAATAAGGGAAAAGATCTTATTTCTGGCGAGACTCTACTCCGAGCTTCAGACGTACAAACACCTGGTGCCGGAGGTGAGGGAATGCCGGGTGACAGGGTGGTTCGAAAATTATCTGGGGTACTTCCCCGAGATAAACGGGTGGGAATTCGCCGCAGCTGCCGGTTCCACCCTTGGAATTTTCATGCTGGTCGCCGCAGCGACGAACCCCGGTTTGGATGGAGCTGAAGCCTGGGATATATTCCATTCGTACTTTCCATGGATATGCGGGCTCCACATATTGCTGGATTATTACATAGATCTGGACGAGGACGAAAATAGCGGCGATCTCAATTTCGTAAGTTACTACCCGGATCTGGCCAATTGCCTCGAAAGGCTTAAAACATTTTACAGGAATTCTCAGGAAGAAGCGGCTAAATTGAGGTACCCCTTTTTCCATTCCACCGTAGTCGATGGCCTCATGGCCATGTACCTGTCGGATCCCAAAGCCTTTTGCGGCCAGCGCAGTTTAGCGACCGAAGAGATTTTGGACTTTTGCGGTAATCACACCAGGATAATGCACAGCATTTGCTGCTGGCTGAGAAAAAAGAAAAAAATATAAGGGGTCATTTTTTCCTGTTGACCACCTCGAAGGAAAGTTCTATAAGGAATTTTTTATAGACCGACTCGGGAAGTTCCTTCAGGGCATCTCTCGCTTTCTGGGAAAACTCTTCAGCTTTCGCGTAAGTTTTGCTGATTGCTTCGGATCTTTTCAAATCAGCGATGATCTGGGATTTTACTTTAGAAAGGAGGTGTTTGTCTTTTAGGATCGGGCGGTATTTTGAACTCAAAGGGCTTTCGCGGAAGAAATATATGTAGGGGAGCGTGATTTTGCCTTCCTCCAGATCGTGGCCCACCGGTTTTCCCACTTCCACCTTATCTCCGATCACATCCAGAAGGTCGTCCACAATCTGAAAGGCGCATCCGAGATAGCGGCCGTAAAGGCCCATTTTTTCTACGTATTCTTCACCGGCTTTTCCGCATACTGCCCCGGCTTTGCAGCATGCCCACATTAAGGAGGCCGTCTTTTTTTCTATGATTTCAAAATAATGGTTTTCTTCAAGCAGAGGATCGCCCACCGCCTGCATAACTTCGCCCTGGCACATTTCCTGAATTGCAGACACAAAATAATGGTTGCATCGGTGCAGATTGTGAACTGAAAGGATCTCGAAGGCCTTTGCAAAGGCGAAATCTCCGGCCAGCACCGCGATATGGTTTCCGTGTATGTAGTTTATGGTCGGTTGATTTCTCCGAAAGTAGGATTCGTCTATGATATCGTCGTGGATTAGCGAAGCGGTATGAATCAGTTCGGCAGCTACTGCGGAATAGATCATCTCAGAGTTCGCCGATGAAAAGCAAAGGCCCGAGAGCAGGACAAGTTTGGGTCTCAATCGCTTCCCGCCGCTAAACATATTTTTGAGCATGCTGCCAAATGGTTCATTGCACTGCTCTATTATGCCCATCAATTCCCTTTCGACCAGCTTTATTTCTTCGGCTATCAGGTCGGAATCCCTCCCGATCATAGTGTTTTCAAGGATATTTTTGTCATCGGGCGATATTTTTATGCGACAAAAAACCCCTCTGGGTAGTCCCAAAGGGGCGTATCATTTTCAATTAAACCTTGAACCTGCTCACCTCTGAAGACAGGCTTTCTGCGAGTTCTGCCAGTTTCGCTGAAAAAGAGGCAATGTTTTCCATGGCCGCCGTCTGTTCCTCGGTGGATGCGGTGACTTCTTCGCTCGCGGCAGCTGTTTCTTGCGATACAGACGTTATATCGAGTATTTTATTTATGATCATTTCGATATTGGTGTACTGGGAATTTATTTCTTCAGAAATATGTTTTACAGCTGTTGCGGTAGTCTCTATGTCCGAAATGAGCTTGTTAAAAGTTCCGTTGGCATCGCTTATTATCTGAGTCCCCATTTCTACAGCTTCCGAGCTTTTGAGCATGGATTCCACTGCTATTTGGCTGTTTTCCTGGATTTGCTTTACTATGTCCGAAATTTGCTTTGCGGCCTGGCCGGATTTTTCGGCCAACTTCCGAATTTCCTGAGCCACTACGGCAAATCCCCGGCCAGATTCGCCGGCCCTGGCCGCTTCTATTGAAGCGTTTAGTGCGAGCAGGTTGGTCTGCTCGACTATGTCTTTTATTATGTTCGATATGTTGCCGATTTCTTTTACGCTTTTGTCGAGTTCTGCGATTATAGCTTTGGAATTTTCTACCGAATCTTTGATGGAATCCATGCTGCTGGTGGCCTCGTCCATCTTGCTTTGTCCAATTTTAGCATTTTTGAGCATTTCTTCTGCAGAATTGGCGGTAGATTTGGCGTTTTCGTCGATTTTTCCGTTGGATATAACCAGCATATCTATCATATTGGATATTTCGGTTATTTTTTGCGATTGGTCCGAGGCCCCCGCTGCTATCTGCTCCATGGCTGAAGAGATCTGTTCGGCAGCTTTTTTGCTTTCTTCGGCGAATTCAGCCTGGCTTTTTGTGGCCGAGGAAAGTTCTTCGGCCGTCTTTTTGATCTGCAGTACCAGGTTCTTTAAACCGGATACCATGGAATTGTAAGAGTTAGCGAGATATCCTATTTCGGACCCGTCTTTTATATCTACGGTTTTCGTCAGGTCGCCGGTAGATACCTGCCGCGATACGGCTACCATCTGGAGAACGGGCGAAGAAATTCTGCCTCCTATGAACAATCCGGCAAAGACGCTAGCGATTGCCGTAATCAGGCCGATCAAACTGAAAATCCTGCTCACGTTGTTGAGGTTGTAGTAGGCTTCAGCTACCGGCTGGCTCACAAAGATTCCCCAGCCAGTGAGGGGTTGGCGACCATAAGCGACAAAAAATTCTTTCCCATTTTCAGAAAAAGAGGTAAAGCCACTTTTGCCTGACAGAGCTTCATTTACGAAATTGTATTTGCTGTAATTTACCTGTTCTCTTACTATTTTGTAATCCTTGTGACCGATTACATTGCCATCTTTGTCAGTGATAAAGGCGTATCCATCTACGCCAATTTTTAATTTAGATATAATCGAAGTCAGAGAAGCAAGGGAAATATCGGCGCAGAAGACGCCATTAATTTCGCCCGTATCTGAAAAAATGGGTGCGGACATAGATAATATCAATGATACTGATGACGAATCGTACTTTGGACTGTCAATATATACGTCTTTTTTTTCAAGGGCGCCCTTGTACCAGCTTAAATTTAAAACATCGGTCCCCTCTGAAATTTGGGAATAAGGTATGCCGTAAAAATTCCCCTCTGTATCAGCTATGTAAACTCTCGCAATGTGCGAGTATCGGGACAATATGTCGTTCATGAATGCTTGGATCTCATTCCTGTCCATTGACCGAACGATATCGGTGCTGGCCAAAAAAGAAATTAAGTTCCTATTTTCGTTTATAAATATATCGACGTTGTCGTTCAATGAGGTAACCATAAGGCTTGTTTTATCTCTGATCTCCGCTTCCATGGCGTTTTTGAAGATGAAATTTATCATTCCGCCCAGGACTATTACTGGTACTAGGGCCATGATAATCAGGCATGCTGCCAGGCGGGTTTTAAGGCTGT
Organism: Bacillota bacterium; assembly: GCA_003242255.1. GTDB lineage: Bacteria > Bacillota > Thermosediminibacteria > Thermosediminibacterales > Thermosediminibacteraceae > Fervidicola. Next base: position 12,746 of record QGUT01000014.1, on the reverse strand, counting down.
GCTTCATTTTTAGTGAAAAATTTTTTGGGAGCAAAATAAAAGATTTTAGCTTTGGCCGTTTCACTGGACTACCCCCTGTCAAAAAAATAACATTTTATCTAATTATATCTAATTATGTCAGTTTTTACAATGAACAAAAAAGACTATTTTCTAGGCATTTGGTATTTTTATAAAAAACTATTTTAAGTAATTTATTACATCCCTTTTTCTTTCGATGGGCCGCAGAGGCTTGTCCAGGTCGGGATAGCCTAAGGCTACGGCGAAGTACGGTTCGTAGCCGTCCGGCAGCGACAGTTTTTTCACCTCTTCTTCAATTGAAAACATGAAATTTATAAGGCCGATCCAGCAGGCGCCGAGGCCGATGCTGTGGGCTGCGAGCAGCATGTTTTGAGTGGCAGCGCTGCAGTCTATAATCGGCGAGTAGGAATCTTTTCTACCCGATACTACTATTAATGTAGGGGCATTGTAGAACAAATGCAGTTTCTCGTTTTTCCCCATAGCGGCTATCCAGGGTACTTCCGATTTGGCCATGGCTTTTTTAGTAACGACACTAAAGTGGTCTATTAGATCTTTGTTCTGAATCACTGTGAAATGCCAGGGTTGCTCGTTGTGGCCGCTGGGAGCGTGTATGGCCGCATCGATGATAGCCTGTAATTCCTCGTCCTTTATCTGATCCGGCTTAAAGCGCCTTATGCTCCTCCGGGTCTTTATAGTTTCGATTACCTCGTTCAAAGTAATCCCTCCCAATCATGAATTGCTGTAAAAAATTATAACGTATAGAAAAATCAATTAAAATAAGCTACAATATAAAAAAATAAAAACCTGACAAGAAATGGAGAGGTGAAAGGTGCTTCGTTTGAGTGAAGAGCAGGAGCAAAGGGCATTGAGGCTCCACAGAGAAAGCATCGTCTTCGATGCTCACTGCGATACTATCCTCGATGTGTTGGAAGGGAAGCGAAATTTAGGGGAAAGGTCGAAAGAGGGTCACCTGGACCTGCCGCGGCTCAAGGCGGGCGGGGTAAAAGCCCAGGTATTTGCGGTCTTTGTGAGGCCCGAATGGTACTTCGACGCGGTCCACGCGACCTTGAAGGGAATAGTCACTTTGGCCCGGGAGATAAAAAAGAACGAGAAGGATGCGATGCTGGTGCGGGGTTTTGATGATGCCCAAAAGGCCATCGGCGATGGCAAAGTGGCTGCCTTTATGAGCATCGAGGGAGGGGAAGCCCTCCAGGGAGACCTGGACATGCTGGAGGTTTACGCGAAAATGGGAGTTTCCTCCATTGCCCTCACCTGGAACAACAGAAACGCTATCGCCGACGGAGCCGGGGACGTGAGGAGCAATGGAGGGCTTTCCAGTTTCGGCGTGGAAGTGATAAAGGAGATGGAACGGCTGGGGATTGTAGTAGACCTGGCCCACATATCGCCAAAAGGCTTTTGGGACGCCCTGGAGATTTGTGAAAAGCCCTTCATAGTTTCCCACACCCTCCCGAGGAAATTTATGGACATCCCCCGGAACCTCGATGACCAGCAGATAAAGGCTGTCGCCGAAAGGGGCGGGGTCATAGGGGTGAGCTTCTATTTTGCGAGCTACGGAGGGAAGGGCGGCACTTTAGATACGGTCCTGGATGCCATAGATTACATTGCGGACAAAGCAGGTGTGGATTGCATAGGAATAGGTTCCGATTTTGACGGCTTTTCGGGAACAGTGAAGGGGTTGGAATCCTGCGAGCAGTTTATCAACATCACCCGCGGATTGGTTAAAAGAGGCTATTCCGACGAAGATATCAAAAAGATCCTGGGCGGTAACTTCATGCGAGTGTACGAGAAAATTCAGGAACTTAAATGAAAGGTGGGTGTTCTTTTGCGCATTGGGGCCTTTATTTCCATATCCAGAGGCTACGAAAGAGCTCTAAAGGATGCCCTCTCTATAGGAGCTAATACGATGCAGTTTTTCACCCGCAATCCCCGTGGCAGCGCGGTAAAAGCCCTGGACGAAAGGGATGTGGGGAAAATGGAGGAATTGAGGAAAAGAGAAAACTTTGGCCCGCTTGTGGCCCATGCCCCTTACACTTTGAACATGGCCACCAACAAAAAAGAGACGGCTGATTTTACCATGAGGGTGCTCAGGGAGGATCTGGAGAAACTCGAAAAGGTCGGCACCGAATACCTGGTGATCCACCCAGGGAGCCACCTCGGGGATGGGATAGAAGCCGGCATCGATAGGATATCCGCCGTTTTAAAAGAGGTGGTGACAGGGAAGGAAAGGGTGATGGTGCTGCTGGAGACAATGGCAGGGATGGGGAGCGAAGTGGGATACACCTTCGAGCAGCTCTACGACATTATGGACATGACAGGCACCCCCGAGGCCTTCGGGGTGTGCGCGGACACCTGCCACCTTTACGGCGCCGGATACGATATAAAGGAGCATCTGGACGAGGTGCTGGATGAGTTCGACAAAATTTTGGGGCTGGAAAAGCTAAGAATAGTCCATTTAAACGACAGCAAGTTCGGATTAGGAAGTCGGAAGGACCGACACGCCAACCTGGGGGAGGGGACGTTAGGCTTGGAAACCATGAAAAAGGTGATAAACCACGAAGCTTTAAAAGACAGGGCGTTTTTGCTGGAAACTCCGGGCGGGATGGAAAATTACAAAAAGGAAATTGAAGTTTTAAAAAAGCTGCGAGAAAAATAAATCTTTAAAAAGGGATGGCTGTTTATGGAAGCTTTTGAGAGCGAAAAAGATCGAATTACTGAAATCCTGAATCGCCTGGAAGAGCATTATCCCAACGCCACCACCGCCCTGCGGTACGAAACTCCTTTTCAACTTTTGGTGGCGACCATACTTTCCGCCCAGTGCACCGATAGGAGGGTCAATCAGGTGACGGAAAGGCTATTCAAAAAGTACAAAGGCCCCGAGGATTTCGCCCGATTGAGCCCCGAAGAATTGGCTGTAGAGATAAAGGAGTGCGGACTTTTTAAAAACAAGAGCAAAAATATCGTCGAGTCTTCGCGGATAATCCTGGAAAAGTACGGCGGCGAGGTGCCGCACGAATTCGAAGAGCTAATAAAACTTCCCGGCGTGGGCAGGAAGACGGCCAATGTGGTGCTGGCGAACGCCTTCGGAAAGCCGGCCTTTGCCGTTGATACCCATGTTTTCAGAGTATCGAGGCGACTGGGCCTTTCCGATGGGAACGACCCCTTAAAAGTGGAAAAGGACCTGACCGAGAGAATTCCTAAAATGTACTGGATCAGGGCCCACCACTGGCTTATTTATCACGGGCGGCGGGTGTGCACCGCCAGAAAGCCTAAGTGTGAAAGTTGCTTTTTGAAGGATCTATGTCCTTCTTGTTCCTGCGATCGATAATCAAAGGGAGGAGGAACCCATTTGGACTACAATAAATACGTGGCCAATAGAGTCAAAGGAGTCTCGTTTTCGACGATAAGATACTTTTTCAACCTCGCCAGCCAGATGCCCGACGCCATTTCCCTCTGCATAGGAGAGCCGGACTTCGTGACGCCCTCCCATATCCGGGAGGCGGCGAAGAAATCGTTGGACGAGGGCAAGACCTCTTACACTCCTAATCCAGGGATCATTGAGCTGCGCCGGGAGATAGCCGCTTATTTGGAACGGCGCTTTGGACTCACCTACAACCCCGAAAAAGAAATCATCGTCACCATAGGGGCCAGCGAAGCCATCGATGTGGCCATGAGGACGCTCATCAATCCCGGGGACGAAGTGCTCATCCCCGAACCCGCTTTTGTGTCCTATGGTCCCTGCGCAGTCCTCGCCGGAGGAAAACCGGTTCCCGTGCCCACGTACATGAAGGACGGCTTTTCTCTGAAGCCCGAAGTTCTGGAAAAGTTCGTGACGCCGAAGTCTAAAGTGCTGGTGCTCAACTTTCCCAACAATCCCACGGGAGCCGTCATGAGCCGGGAAGAACTGGGGGCCATTGCGAAGGTGGCAGAAAAGCGCGATTTGATAGTTGTGTCTGATGAAGTCTACGCCGAACTCACCTATGGGGTAGAGCACGTGGCTGTAGCTTCCATTCCCGGCATGCGGGAGAGGACCGTGACCATCGGCGGCTTTTCGAAAGCTTATTCCATGACCGGCTGGAGGCTGGGCTACATTGCCGCCCCCGAAGGCCTGGCCAGCGAATTTTTGAAAGTCCACCAGTACAGCGTAGCTTGCGCCCCTTCCATGGCCCAGTATGCGGCCGTCGAGGCTTTGAGAAACGGCGATGAGGACATAAAGAGGATGCGGGAAGAATACGACAGGAGGAGGATGTTCGTTTATAACAGTTTAAAGGATATGGGCCTCGAGTGCGTCGAGCCCAAGGGAGCCTTCTACATATTCCCCTCGATTGAAAAGACAGGCCTTTCTTCGGAAGAATTCGCCAGCAGGCTGTTCGACGAAGTGAAGGTGGCCGTGGTGCCTGGAATAGCCTTCGGCGAAAGCGGCCAGGGCTTCATCAGGATTTCCTATGCGGCTTCTATGGAAAACTTGGAAAGGGCTATGGAAAGAATAGATCAATTTTTAAAACGGATTTAAGTGTACATTATAACTAAAAATAAAATAAATTGTTCGGAATTGGCTTGATTATTTCGCGAAAATATAGTATTATGTATTTAAATAGACGAACAAAATATAATTTTTCGGAACCCTTATATAATTCCAGGAATAGGGCCTGGAAGTCTCTACCGGGCGGCCGTAAACCGCCCTGGCTATAAGGGGAGGGTAGCTTTTGCCCAAAAATCCCGCTGTCAGAAGGTAGAGATTTCCTCTACCTTTTATTTTTTTATACTGGACTTTGGGGGTCGGCTGAGTTGCGAGCAAAGGATATTAATGGCTTTCCCAGGTTAGGCATCATAGGCGGAGGGCAACTGGCCAAGATGATGGCGCAGGAAGCAAAGAAAATGGGCTTTTTTGTAAGCGTCCTGGACCCGACGCCCGGATGCCCCGCATCTTCCGTTTCGGACCTGCAGGTAGTCGGAGACTTTTACGACGAAGAAAAACTGGAGGAGCTTGTAAACCAAAGCGACGTTACTACCTACGATCTCGAGCACATCGCTACAGAGCCGCTGAAGAGGCTGGAGGAAAAAGGACACGCCATCCTCCCTTCGCCCCGACTCTTGGAGGTCATCCAAGACAAACTGGTTCAGAAGGAGATGTTGAAAAAGGCGGGAATTCCGGTGCCCCGCTTTATGAAAGTGGAACAAAATAGTCTAGATGAGTTTAAAAAGTTCGGATTTCCGCTGGTTCAGAAGGCCAGGAAAGGCGGATACGACGGGAGGGGGGTAGCGGTAATCGGCTCTGAAAAAGACATGGCAAAGGCCCTGCTTACCGAATCTTATGCTGAAGAACTGGTCGACATAGAAAAAGAGTTGGCCGTGATGGTGGCCAGGAGCACTGAAGGTCAAGTTAAGTGTTATCCGGTAGTGGAGATGATCTTTGACGAAAGGGCCAACATATGCGACATGGTGGTAGCGCCAGCGAGGATAGAAAAAGAGTTGGAGCAAAAAGCCCGGGAAATAGCGACGGAAGTTGTCAAAGCCTTGGACGGTGTGGGAGTCTTCGGGATAGAGATGTTTCTGGACAGAAAGGGGAATATTCTGGTAAACGAGGTCGCCCCCAGGCCCCACAACTCCGGCCACTACACCATCGAAGCCTGCCTCACCAGCCAGTTCGAGCAGCACATCAGAGCCATATGCGGCCTCCCTTTGGGGTCTACCAAACTTCTTTCTCCCGCCGCAATGGTAAATCTTTTAGGGGAAGAAGGTTACGAAGGGACGCCGTGGGTGGAAGGATTTGAAGAAGTCCTTTCCATCGAGGGGCTTTACTTTCACTTTTACGGTAAGAAAACGACAAAGCCTTTCAGGAAGATGGGGCACGTGACGGTAATCGACGATGATGTAGAAAAGGCCGTGGAGAAGGCCAGGAGGGCGAAGGAAATTTTAAAGGTGAAAGCGAGGTAATGGTATGGGAAAACCGCTGGTAGGCATTATAATGGGCAGCGATTCGGACCTGCCCGTGATGCAGGAAGCGGCTAAGATCCTCGAGGAATTCGGCATCGACTTTGAACTGACGGTAGTCTCGGCCCATCGGACTCCCGAGAGGATGTTCGATTATGCTAGAAACTGCGAAGGAAGGGGGATTGAAGTGATCATCGCCGGAGCAGGGGGAGCGGCTCACCTGCCGGGGATGGTGGCCTCGATTTCACCCTTGCCGGTGATCGGGGTTCCGGTGAAAACGTCGGCCCTTTCGGGAATGGATTCTCTTTTATCTATAGTCCAGATGCCGCCGGGAGTGCCGGTGGCGACGGTGGCCATAAACAATGCCAAAAACGCCGGGATTCTGGCCGCCGAGATCCTTGGCATTAAGTACCCCGAAATCAGGAAAAAAGTCGCCGAATACAAAGAGCAGATGAAAACCGAGGTAGAAGGAAAAGCCGCCCGGTTGGAGGACATGGGATACGAAAGGTATTTGAGCGAAAGGGAAGGGAAGAAGTGATGAAAAAATTGGAACTTATCTACGAAGGCAAGGCCAAGCGGGTTTACCGCACGGAGGATGAGGACTATTACGTGATGGAATTCAAGGATGACGCGACTGCGTTCAACGGCCAAAAGAGGGGAACCATCGAGGGAAAGGGAGAACTCAACAATAAAATTTCGGCGGTGTTCTTTAATTTGCTGGAAGAAAAAGGGGTAAAGACCCACTTCGTAAAGCTCCTGAGCGACAGGGAGATGCTGGTAAAGGCGGTTAAAATACTGCCTCTCGAAGTGATAGTGCGGAATATGGCGGCCGGAAGCATGGCAAAAAGGCTGGGGCTTGAAGAGGGGACGAAATTAAAATGCCCGGTCCTAGAATTTTGCCTAAAAAACGACGAACTGGGAGACCCGATGATAAACGCATACCATGCGCTATCCCTGGGCATGGCCACAAAAGAGGAAATAGCCTTCATCGAGGAGGTTTCTTTCAAAGTAAACGAGATCTTGAGCCGCTTCCTGATCGAAAAAGACATAATCCTGGTGGATTTCAAGCTGGAATTCGGGCGATTCAAGGGCGAAATTTTGCTGTCTGACGAGATCTCCCCGGATACGTGCCGTTTCTGGGACGCAAAGACCATGGAAAAACTGGACAAAGACCGCTTCCGGAGAGATCTGGGCAATGTGGAAGGGGCCTACAGGGAAATTTTCAAGCGTATTGCCTAGTAAAAATCAAAAAAATTTAAAAAAATATATTTTTACGGAGGAATGGCAATGTTCAAAGCGAAGATAAACGTTCAATTCAAGGAAGGAGTGCTCGACCCGCAAGGAGCTGCGATTAAAGGGGCTCTGAATCATCTGGGCTTTGAAGCCGAGGATGTTCGGGTCGGGAAAATGATAGAGGTTAAACTAAAGGCTGCCAGCCTGGAGGATGCAAGGACGAAGGTGAGGACGATGTGCGAAAAACTGCTCGCCAACCCGGTCCTGGAAGATTACAGTTTCGAAGTGGCGGAGGAGAGCTTATGAAGAGCGCGATAATAGTTTTCCCCGGATCTAACTGCGACGGTGATTGTTTCCATGTGCTGTCGGAGGTTCTCGGCCAGCCTGCGGAATACGTGTTTCACAAAGAAAAATTTTCCGCCGGGGATTTCGACCTCATCGTCCTGCCCGGAGGGTTTTCCTACGGCGATTATTTGAGGGCAGGGGCCATCGCCAGGTTTTCGCCGGCGATGGAAAGCGTCTTAAAAGCGGCCGAAAGGGGAAAGCTTATCCTCGGCATATGCAACGGTTTTCAGATTCTTCTCGAGGCCGGGCTACTGCCCGGGGCGATGATGAAAAATAGAGACCTGAAATTTCACTGCCACGACGTCTACCTAAAAGTGGGTACCGCCGATTCGCCTTTCACCAACTTGTACCTGCCGGGCGAAGTTGTAAAGATGCCGGTGGCCCACGGCCAGGGCAATTATTACGCCGATGAGGATACCATAGAAAGGCTGAAATCAGAAAATAGAATCGCCTTTTACTATTCCGACGAAAAGGGAAGAGTCACGGAAAAAGCCAATCCCAACGGCTCGGCGGCCAATATCGCCGGGATTTTGAACGAAGGGAGAAACGTGCTGGGGATGATGCCCCATCCGGAGCGGTGCGCCGAAGAGATTTTAGGCAATGCCGACGGAAAGAAGCTCTTCAAGTCCATCCTGGAATACCTCGAAGGGAGGTCCAAAATTGGGAAGATTGGAAGAAGCTAAGAAACTGGGACTGACCGAAGAAGAATATAACCTGATAGTCCGGACGTTGGGGCGGGAGCCCAACGATGTGGAACTGGGGATGTACAGCGTGATGTGGTCGGAGCACTGCAGCTATAAAAACTCCAGACCGCTTTTAAAAAAGTTCCCCACGAAAGCGCCCCATGTACTCCAGGGGCCGGGCGAGAACGCGGGGATCGTCGACATAGGGGATGACCTGGCGGTGGTACTCAAGATAGAAAGCCACAACCACCCCTCGGCGGTGGAACCATACCAGGGGGCTGCGACCGGCGTGGGAGGCATAATCCGCGACATTTTCGCCATGGGGGCAAGGCCCATAGCTCTTCTGGACTCTCTGAGGTTCGGGGAACTGGACGACCCCAGGGTGAAGTATCTTTTCGGAGGGGTAGTTTCCGGCATAGCAGATTACGGAAACTGCATGGGGATACCTACCGTGGGCGGCGAAGCCTATTTTAACGATGTGTACAAGGACAATCCCCTGGTCAACGCCATGTGCGTCGGAATCATCCGGCGGGACGAAATAATAAGGGGTAAGGCTCAGGGCGTGGGGAATTCGGTGATGCTGGTAGGAGCTGCGACGGGGAGGGACGGAATTCACGGCGCCAGTTTTGCCTCCGAAGAACTGTCCGAGGAGTCAGAATCCAGGCGGCCTTCGGTGCAGGTAGGAGACCCATTCATGGAAAAACTGTTGCTCGAGGCTTGCCTGGAGCTTTTGAAGGAAAAATGGGTAGTGGGAATTCAGGACCTGGGAGCTGCAGGCCTCACTTCCGCCTGCGCCGAGACCGCCGCACGGGCCGGCAGCGGCATAGAACTGGACGTGGCCCTGGTGCCCCGGCGCGAAACTGAGATGACTCCCTATGAAGTGATGCTTTCGGAATCCCAGGAGCGGATGCTCATCATAGTGGAAAAAGGCCACGAGGAAGATGTAAAGAGGATTTTCGAAAAGTGGGACCTTTTCGCTGTTAAGATTGGAGAGGTGACCGGCGACGGGATGCTGAGGGTCCTGGAAAACGGGAAGACGGTGGCGGAGATCCCGGCCAAATCTTTGGCCGAAGGGGCTCCCGTGATAAAGCGCAAGGGCAGAAAGCCGGCGTATTTAGAGAGGCAGGACCTGGATTGCTCGAAGATCCGGATGCCGGAAAATTTGGGGGATGTGCTTCTCAAGCTTTTAGGGTCTCCCAATATAGCGAGCAAGGCATGGATCTACCAGCAGTACGACCATACCGTCCGCACCGACACGGTGGTAAGGCCGGGCTCTGATGCGGCGGTGCTGAGGGTAAAGGGCACCAAAAAGGGAATTGCCCTCACCACCGACTGCAACGGACTTTACTGTTACCTGGACCCTTACGAAGGAGGAAAGCAGGCGGTGGCCGAAGCTGCGAGAAATCTGGCGGTGACCGGGGCGAAACCCTTGGCCATAACCGATTGCCTCAATTTCGGCAGCCCCGAAGATCCAGAAGTCTATTATCAGTTCGAAAAGTGCATCGACGGAATAGCGGAAGCAGCCAGATTCCTGGAGATCCCGGTGGTCAGCGGCAACGTCAGCTTCTACAACGAGAGCAGCGAAAGGAAGATCTTCCCCACCCCGGTAATTGGGATGGTGGGGCTTTTAGAAGACGTATCGAAGCACTGTACCCTGGCTTTCAAAAAACCGGGGGATTTGGTAGTTCTCCTGGGAGTAAATACCGAAGAACTGGGCGCTTCCGAATACCTGAGGGTAATTTTCGGCATCGAAGGAGGAAGGCCGCCGCGGGTGGATCTGGACAGGGAAAAGAGGCTTCTGATTCTCTGCCTGAAGGCCATAAGGCAGGGGCTCTTGAATTCGGCCCACGACGTTTCCGAAGGTGGCCTGGCCGTGGCCATAGCCGAATCCTGCATCGCCGGGAATCTAGGCTTTAAAGGCAAAATTAGGTCGGACATAAGGCCCGATGCACTGCTTTTTGGGGAATGCCAGTCCAGGATAGTAGCCAGTTTAAGCGAAGATAAGCTCCCGGCTTTGATGGAAGTTGCCAGAGAAGCGGGCGTAGAAGTTACCGTGCTGGGCCGGGTGGTGCTGGAACATTTCTTGATTGAGGTCAAAGATTCGAGGGGCGGTTCCAAGAGAATCGAACTCTCCCTGGGAGAGATGGCCGAGGCATGGAGCAAATCTCTGGAGAGAAAGGTAGAGGGCTGATGGACGAAAAATTAAAAGAAGCTTGCGGCGTCATCGGCATATATTCCGGGGCGGAGGACCCGAGCCTGGGCAGGACCATATACTACGGCCTCTATGCCCTTCAGCACCGGGGACAGGAGAGCGCCGGCATTGCGGTAAGTTCTGGCAGCGGCATCGACTACCACAAAGACTTGGGGCTGGTCTCGGAAATCTTTTCGGAAAAGGTGCTCGACCGGCTTTCGGGACGGATTGGAATTGGGCACGTCAGGTATTCCACCACTGGTTTTAACAATTTGAGCAATGCCCAGCCGCTGGTGGTGAGGTATAAAAACGGGTATCTCGCTGTGGCCCACAACGGAAACCTGGTAAACGCCCATGAACTGAGGTACGAGTTAGAAGAGAGCGGGGCTGTCTTTCAAACGACGGCGGACAGCGAAATTATAGCTTTTCTCATCGCCAGGGAAGCCTCGAACGACGTTGTAGAAGCGATAAAGGGATGTGTGAATAAGATAAAAGGAGCTTACTCCCTAGTCATGATGACGGAGGAAAGCCTGATCGGCGTGAGGGACCCGAACGGCTTCCGGCCCCTTGCTCTCGGAAAGTACAACGGATCTTACGTTCTCGCCTCGGAGAGTTGCGCTTTCGATACCCTGGGGGTGGAGTTCGTAAGGGACGTGGAGCCTGGAGAGATCGTGGTAATAGACAGGAGCGGCGTGAAGAGCATAAGGTACAGGTGCGGCGGCAAGAGATCCCTATGTATATTCGAGTTCGTCTACTTTGCCAGGCCCGACAGCACTGTAGACGGCATAAACGTCTACCGGGCCAGGTTAGAGAGCGGCAGGAATCTGGCTAAAGAACACCCGGCCGATGCGGACCTGGTGGTAGGGGTTCCGGACTCCGGGACGGTGGCGGCCATGGGCTATTCGGCTCAGTCGGGCATACCCTTCGGCTTCGGGCTCATTAAAAACCGCTATATAGGGAGGACCTTTATCCAGCCAAGCCAGAAACTGAGGAAGTTGGGGGTCATGTTAAAGCTCAATGCTCTGAAAGCCGAGGTGAAGGGAAAGCGCCTTGTTCTGGTGGACGATTCGATAGTCAGGGGCACGACCAGCAGCCAGATAATAAGGATGTTAAAAGAGGCGGGGGCGAAGGAAGTCCACGTCAGGATAAGCTCCCCACCGGTCACCCATTCCTGCTATTTCGGAATAGACACTTCTTCCCGCAAAGAATTGATAGCTGCAAGCTATGGCGTGGAAGAGATAAGAAAATATATCGGGGCGGACAGCCTCGGCTTTTTGAGCCTGGAAGGCTTAATAAAATCTACCGGTTGCGGGAGAGAAAAGTTCTGCACTGCCTGTTTTTCCGGGGAATATCCCCTTAAAGTTCCGGGAGAGGGGAAAAAATACCTTTTCGAAAAATGTTAGGGGAGATGTTAAGTGAAAGAAAGGATCACCTATCGGGATGCCGGCGTGGACGTGGAGGCGGGCAATAAGGCTGTGGAGCTCATGAAGTCCCACGTGCGTGCAACGTACCGCCCTGGCGTCGTCGGCGACATAGGCGGCTTCGGGGGCTTTTTTGAATTGGATGTAAAAAATTATGCCGATCCCGTTCTGGTGTCTGGAGCCGACGGAGTCGGGACCAAGCTCAAGATAGCCTTTATGATGGACAGGCACGATACGGTGGGGATAGACTGCGTCGCAATGTGCGTCAACGACATAGCGGTGCACGGCGCCGAGCCCCTGTTTTTCCTGGACTATATAGCTACAGGGAGGATTGTGCCGGAAAAGATAGCGGAGATAGTAAAGGGTGTGGCCGTGGGCTGCCGGATGGCGGGATGTGCGTTGATCGGTGGCGAAACCGCCGAGATGCCGGGATTTTACCAAGAAGGCGAATACGACCTGGCCGGTTTTGCCGTTGGGATTGTGGATAAAGGCAGAATAGTGGATGGTTCCAAAATAAAGGAGGGGGATGTTTTAATAGGCCTTTCTTCATCGGGACTCCACAGCAACGGCTATTCCATGGCGAGGAAGATATTTTTCGAAGTAGGGAAATTGGATCCGGAAAGCTATGTGGAGGAATTCGGGAAGACCCTGGGAGAGGAACTTCTCACCCCCACCAGCATCTACGTAGAAGCCGTTAAAAAATTATTGAGCCTTCCAATTCACGGGATGGCCCATATTACCGGCGGCGGTTTTGCGGAAAATCTCCCAAGGATTCTGCCGCGGGGCCTGGAATTCAGAATTTGGACGGGTTCCTGGGAAGTACCTCCGGTCTTCTCGGTCTTGAAAAAAATGGGGAATGTGGATGATGGCGAGATGTTCCGGACGTTCAACATGGGGATAGGT
>QGUT01000119.1 GCA_003242255.1 Bacillota bacterium | reverse complement strand
GACCTGGACTACGTGGAAAAATGGCTTGCACGGCACGGTTTGAAACTTGTCCGCAAACCCAATTACGGTGTTGAGATAGCCGGAAGTGAAGAAAATTTCAGAAAAGCTATTTCGGATTTTCTTGTGAATAACGGGGCAGTGGATGAGTTGAAAGAATTGGTCCAGAATCCTCTCATCCATCCGCTGGACAGGAGGCTGAACCCGGACATTTTTGCGCAATTGGTGAGGATGTTCCCCGAAATTGATATACGCAAATTAGAGAGGATAATTCGGGAAGCCGAAGACATGATGCACCTTCATTTTGTTGATGAGAGTTATACGGCCCTCATAGTACATACGGCGATAACGATCAAACGTCTCCGGGAGAGAAAGAAGATAAAGTTGCAACCGTTGAAAATTAATTTGAAAGACACCGAAGAATACCGGGCGGCCAAGTTCATCGCGGAGAAGTTGAAAGACGAATTTGGCATTGAGATTCCTGAAAACGAGATTGCATACATCTCGCTACACATACTGGGAGCAAAAATAGAAAAAAGGCTGCCGCTGAAAGAAAAGACGATAGAAAACATGTTAAAGGATTTGGAGAAAGAAATCCTCGAGATAGTTTTCGATATAGTTAACGTCGTGGAAAAAACGCTGGGAGTGAAACTGGCTGACGACAAATTCCTGATCGCTGGGCTAGCTCTCCATTTGAGGCCGGTCATCAATAGGATTAGGTACGGGCTGAACCTGCATAATCCGATATTAAGCCAGATTAAAGAAAATTATACTTCGATATATGGGATCGCCTGGATAACCGCAGGGATAATCGAAAAACGGTTAGGGATAAAGGTCGGGGAAGAAGAGGTGGGCTACTTGGCGATGCACATAGGTGCCGCGGTCGAGAGAGCTACGGCCCCCAAAAAGGCCCTTGTTATCTGTTCCAGCGGCATAGGGACAGCCCAGATGCTGGCTTCCAGGTTAAAAAAGAAATTTCCAGAAATACAAGTTGTGGATGTCATCCCCTTTTGCAGCGTGGACGAATTTCTTAAATCCAGGAAAGTCGATTTCGTAATTTCTACAGTTCCGCTCACTTTAAAAGATATCCCCGTGATATTGGTTTCTCCGCTTTTGACCGAAAGGGATATAGCAAGTATTGAGGAGATAATCGGCAGCGGTATCAGCACTAAGCTAAAATTAGATCAAAATGAGTTTGAAAATAACTTAGTTTACGAATTAATCCCGGAGGAACTGATTTTTTGTAAAAGGACTTTTGAATCAAAGGAGCAGATCATAGAAGAGATAGGCAACATTCTAGTCGCAAAGGGGTACGTAAGGCCCGAGTTTGTTAAAACTGTAAAGGAAAGGGAAAAGATAACGTCTACATACATAGGCAAGGGTGTGGCGATACCTCACGGTGAAGACCGTTTCGTACTAAGGCCGACGGTGGCAGTTGTGACTTTGAAAACGCCCATCGAATGGTGGAAAAACCAGGTAGATCTGGTCTTTTATTTAGCTCTCCGGTTCGACACAAGTGAATATACGAGGGCATTTTTCAAGGAATTTTACGGAATCCTGGACAGCCAAGAAATCTTGGACCTGATAAGGCACGCAAAAAGTCCAGCTGAGATCAAGAAGATATTGGCTTTTAAAGGAGGAAGCTACTGATGCAAGATATTATCAACGAAAATCTGATAGAACTCAACCTAAAGGGCTCAACGAGAGATGAAATCATAGATGAACTAGCAGATTTACTGTATCAAAACGGTGCAGTCATTTCTAAAGAAAATTTTATAAAGGAGGTGAAAAAAAGGGAAAATCTCTGTACCACGGGCATTGGGATGGGGATAGCTATTCCTCACGGAAAATGTAGTTGTGTAAGAAAGCCAGCCGTAGCTTTCGGAAGATCTGCATCGGGAATTTCCTGGGATACTATGGATGGGAAACCGGTAGACATGGTGTTTCTTCTGGCAGTCCCGGAATCTGGCGCAGGGGACCAACACCTGCAACTTCTTGCCATGCTTTCCAGAAAGTTAATGCATGAGGATTTTCGTGAAGGCCTTAGAGCGGCTAAGGACAAAGCAGAGATTTTGTCGATGTTTAGATCTATTTTCGGAACGTAAATTTCATCAAAGGGGGAATTGAGAATGCCTATTAAAATTGTAGGCGTTACCAATTGCCCAGCAGGCATAGCTCATACATATATGGCTGCTGAGGCATTGGAAAATGAAGCTAAAAAAAGAGGGTATCAAATTAAGATCGAAACCCAGGGCTCCATCGGAGTGCAAAATCGACTTTCCTCAGAAGACATAAAGGAAGCGGATTATGTAATACTGGCTCTGGGAAGAGGACTGAGCGACGATGAGAGAGCGAGATTTGCGGGAAAACGCGTATTATATGTGGATATCTCAGAGGTATTAAAAAATCCCGCTGATATAATTGAAAACCTGGAGAAAAGGGCAGTAAAATTTGAAAGCGCAGGTACAACCTCCCAAAATCAGGGGAATGGCAGCAATGTCAAGGGTTCTATGGGCGTTTTTGGACATCTAATGAACGGCGTGTCTTTCATGATACCCTTTGTCACGGCTGGCGGTATAATGCTGGCGATATCGACGGCAATGGTCGGCGGTGGCAAGACTACGCCCGGCACTTTCGCGTATCTGCTTGAAAATGTAGGAGTTATAGGTTTTCAATTGATGATACCAATACTGGCGGGGTATATTGCCTTTTCTATAGCCGACAAACCCGCACTGGCACCAGCTATGATAGGAGCCTGGCTGGCCAATCAAAAGGACATACTGGGGACCAACGGCGGGGCTGGATTTCTTGGGGCCATAGCAGTAGGATTATTGGTTGGATATTTTGTCCTATGGTTTAAATCTTTAAAATTCCCCAAGACTATGCAGGCATTAATGTCCTTCCTAATCATTCCGGCTGTAGCTACCCTGGTGATATCCATATTGGTCTTTTACATCATCGGCCCAGCTATAGCTGCAATAATGTTCTCAATTAATAATTTCCTCAATTCGCTCTCTACGGCGAGCAAGATTATAGTGTGCATTATAATCGGGATGATGGTAGTATTCGACATGGGCGGGCCTATAAATAAAGCGGCTTATCTTTTCGCTCTTGGCATGGTTGAACAGGGAAATGCACTGTTCTTCGGCACAGTAGCTATTACAAATGTAATCCCACCTGTTGCTCTTGGATTAGCTACGTTTTTAAGGCCGGACCTCTTCCAGCCTGATGAAATAGCTAACGGAAAATCAGCAGTAGTAGTGGGATTGTTTGGCATAACTGAACCGGCTATACCTTATGCTGTCAACGACCCGTTCACCGTAATAGGTGCGCAGATGATTGCTGCTTCCGTTGCGGCCATAGTAGGTGTGCTGTTTGGAGTAACCCGAATAGCTCCGGGGGCTGGGATACTGGACCCGATTATAGGTATTGCCAAACCCGCCATAGGCTATTACACGGCGTTAGCCGTAGGGATATTTGTGAATGTTGCCCTTGTCATATTATTTAAGAGCATGAAAAAGAAAAACAGAAGTTTCTCTGTAAACTCATAATTTGGTGAGGTGCATTTCTCTTGATACATGATTTTGACGAAGAAATAAATCGCTACGGGACCGACTCAACCCAGTGGGATCTTCTCGCATATAAATTCGGTGAATCGGGCCTTCTTCCCTTTTGGATGGCCGACATGGATTTTAGATGCGCACAGCCCATTATAGATGCGCTAAAAAAGAGGGTCGACCACGGAATCTTTGGCTATACCAAGCCATGTACCGAAAGTTACGTAAATGCCGTGATCAATTGGTACAGTCGGAGGTATGGGTGGGATATCGAGCCCGATTGGATTGTGTATGTACCAAATGCGATGCTCATAGCGAAAATTGCCCTGGACCTTTTCACTCTTCCCGGGGACAAAGTCATAATTCAATCGCCGGTGTACAATCTGTTCGAGCGGGTCGTAGTCAGAAACGGCAGGTATATTGCAAACAACCAATTAAAGCTGGTGGACGGGAGATACGAAATAGATTTCGATCAATTAGAAGAACTCGCCAAAGATCCGCTGACGCGGGCGATGATTCTCTGTAATCCGCATAATCCCGTAGGGAGAATGTGGTCTCGGGAAGAGCTCAGGAAAATTGCCAATATATGTTTGGAAAATGATGTGCTCCTAATCTCTGATGAGATCCACGGAGACCTGGGCCTATGGGGAAAAAGATACACTCCTGTGGCGTCGCTATCGAAAGAAATTGCCGATAATACCATAGTATGCACCGCCCCCACGAAGACATTTAATATTTCAGGCTTTTTTATCGCCAATGCCATTATTCCCAACGATGACTTGAGGTGGAGATTTGAAGAAGAGATAAAAAAGAAGATGTGCATCCACTCGGCGCCGGTCCTAGCGGTAGAGGCGATGAAAGCTGCTTACAATGAAAGTGAATATTGGCTTGAGCAGTTGATAAAATATATCGAAGGCAATATGAACTTTATTGAGAGCTTTTTTAAAGAAAACCTCCCAAAAGTAAAATTTAATAAGCCGGAAGCCACCTATTTTGCATGGCTCGACTTTAGAGATTTTAATATGTCGCGGCACGAAATAGAGTCTCTACTATGGCACAAAGCGAAAGTTGCCGCATACGAAGGCACCATTTTTGGACCCGGTGGCGAAGGGTTTGTTCGGTTCGTCACCGCTTGTCCGAGGAAAAAGATCGAGAAAGGTCTAAGGAGGATAGCCGAGGTCTTCAAAGAGTATTGATTTCCGCCTGATGGCAACCAAATCCATTTTAATTAGGATATCACGGCCGCTCTTACAGAGATAAGAGCGGCTAATTTGTTATCACCTCCATACTGGCCGATATGGATTCCGATGCGCCTGGCCTGTCCCGTCAGTTCCGCCAAACCCTTACGA
>QGUT01000013.1 GCA_003242255.1 Bacillota bacterium | reverse complement strand
CACTGAAAATCCTTTTCCTGCCGTTCATCTCTCTTCCCATCCCATCCTGCGTTTTTTCTATTTATTGTACAACTAAAAAAAATATTATACAAGCTCTTTAGCCAGGCCCCGGTTTTTTGCTTCCCATAGGTAGAGGGAGGCCACCGTCCTGTACGGCTTCCACCGCTGGCTGAGTTCCACAAGGCAGCTTTTGTCCGGCCAATCTGGAAGTTCGTAGAGCCATTTTACGGAAAGCTGCAGCCCGTAATCCTGGACTGAAAAGACGTCGAGCCTGCCCAGCGAAAAAATCAGGAACATCTCGGCGGTCCACCGGCCTATGCCCTTCACCTGAAGGAGGGTCCTTATTATATCTTCATCGCTCATGGTGTCCAATCTTTTGAGGTCCAGTGCTCCCGACTCTACCTTTCCCGCCAGGTCCTTAATATATTCTATTTTTTTCTTGGAAAGCCCGACACTCCGGAGTTCATCTTCTTCCAGGCCCAATATCTTCGCCGGAGTTACCTCTCCGCAAAAATCCTTTAATTTTTTCCAGATGCTGTCCGCCGCCTTGGTGGAGAGCTGCTGGCCCACTATGGACTGGACCAGCGACTGAAAAAAATCGCCTTCCAGTTCCAGCGAATAATCGCCGATGAGTTCTATGAGGTACGCCATCCTTTCGTCGGCCTCCGAAAGGGCTTTCAGGATTTCATCGCCCTTTCGGAAGACCAGCACTTTTTTCTCCGAAGTCATATTTTGCTCCTTTCGTACTGCTCGGGCCACTTGATATCATCGCCCAGCCTCCTTGCCGCCATCAAAGGCCAGTAGGGGTTCCTCAAAAGCTCCCTTCCCAAAAACACCATGTCGGCCCGCCCGTTTTTGAGGATTTCTTCGGCCATTTCGGGCACGGTGATGAGCCCGCCGGCCACAACGGGAAGCCCTGTCATCTCTTTGATGGTTTCGGCGAATTTCACCTGGTAGCCGGGGTAGGCGTCGATCTTTGCGGGAACCACTGCCCCGGAGCTTACGTCGATTATATCCACCCCTTCGCCCTTCACCAGGTTTATCATTTCCGCTATATCCTCAGGGTGATTTCCTCCCTCCGCGTATTCTTCGGCGGAAACCCTCACCATGAGCGGCTTTTCCTCGGGCCAGACTTCCCTCACCGCCTTTACGACTTCCTTCAAAAACCTCGCCCGGTTCTGGAGGCTTCCCCCGTATTCGTCGGTCCTCTTGTTGGTGAGCGGCGATAGAAACTCGTTGATGAGGTAGCCGTGGGCCGCGTGGATCTCCACGATGTCGTACCCGGCCATCAGGGCCCTACGTGCCCCCGCCTTAAAAGCTTCTATCACCTGCATTATGTCCTCTCGGGTCATCTCCCGGGGCACGCCGTAGGTCTCGTCGAAAGCTATGGGGCTCGGGGCTATGAGGTCTTCTCCCGGGGCGCCGCACTTTCTTCCCGCGTGGGCGAGCTGCACGCCCATTTTGGCCCCGTGCTTTTTGACCTCGGCCACGATCCGGGCCAGCCCTTCCACATGGGAGTCATCCCAGAGGCCCAGGTCTCTCGCCGATATCCTCCCTCTTTTTTCCACCGCCGTGGCCTCCTGGATGATCAGCCCCGCGCCGCCGATGGCCCTGGTGGCGTAGTGGATCAGGTGCCAGGGTTTTGCGTGGCCATCGTCGTCGGAGCTGTACATGCACATGGGAGGCATCACTATCCGGTTCCTCACTTCCATATCCTTTATTTTTATTTTGGAAAAAAGCTCGGACATACCGAACCCTCCTTAAGATTTTATAAATACAGGCTCCGGCAACGGCAGGTATTGCCGGAGCTCGAGATTCGCGGCAAACCTCAGTTGTCGGCGGTCTCCAGGGCGGATTCGACTTTCCCCTCGTGGACGGGCGAAAGCTCGGTGATCAGAACCCCTGCCAGAATCAGGGCGTAACCCAGCAGGGCCCTGAAGGTCATCGCTTCCCCCCAGAAGAGGAAGGAGAAAACCGCGGCAAATACGGCTTCCAGGCACATGATCACCGCCGCATGGGTGGAACTGGTGTATTTCTGCGCCACATTCTGGACGAGGAAGGCTCCCGCCGTGCAGCATACGACCGCATAGAGGATAGCCATCCACATGGAAAAATCCAAGTTTGGCATGGGCTCGGTCAAAACGGCGATGATGAGCGACAAAAGGCCGGTCACTCCCATCTCAAAGATAGTGAGGTTCACCGGATCGCCGAGCTTCGCGTAGTACTCGGTGCCCACTATCTGCATGGCGAAGAAAAGGGCGCAGAGCAGTGTGAGAAAATCCCCTATGTTTACCGAAAATCCGCCATCCAGAGAGATGACGCCGAGGCCCGCAAAGGTGACGGCAGCCCCCATCACCTGTGGCCATCCGGGGAACTTCCTGCTTACGAAGTACGCCAGAAAGGGCACCATCACCACGTTGCTCCCCGTTATGAACCCGGACTTGGCCGGAGTGGTGTAAAGAAGCCCCACGGTCTGGGTGGCAAAGCCCAGGAAAATGAAAAATCCTATGAGGCAGCCCCCTATCACATCCCTCTTTTCTGCCTTTTTCAGATTATCTTTGAAAATAGCCGCGAGGACGAGAAAAGCCAGCAAAAACCGAACGGCCAGATACATAAAAGGCGTTATCCTTTGAAGGGCGTTTTTCATCACCACGAAGTTCAATCCCCAGGCCATAGCGACCACGAGCAGAGCGGCATCCGCTAAAAGGCTCTTTTTGAGCTTCATAGATCTTCGATTCACCCCCTCCTTCAGCTTCTACCTGTTATACAAATAATAGCGCATCACTTCTGCGGCTATGGGAGCGGCGTAGGTCCCTCCGGAGCCGGCATTTTCCACCACGACGGCCACCGCTATTTTCGGATTTTCGGCGGGGGCAAAGCCTACGAACCAGGCGTGGGACTTTCCGTGGGGATTCTCGGCGCTGCCGGTCTTGCCGGCAACTCTTATCCCTTTTATCCTGGCTGACCGGCCCGTCCCGCTCTCGACCACGTCCACCATGAATTCCTTTATCTTTTCAGCCGTCATCCTATCGATGGGCTCCTTCCAGATTGTAAAACCGGAATTGCCCTTTACTTCGCCCAAAGGGGTGACGATCTTCTCGACGATGTACGGCTTTACCATCGTCCCGCCGTTGGCCACCGCCGAAGCGACCAAGGCCATCTGCATGGGCGTCGCCACGATTCTCCCCTGGCCGATGGAAGATTCGGCCAGTTCCACGTCGTCCGCCATCAGGGAAAATTGCGGAAAGCGGCTGGTAGCTACCGGCAGTTCGAAGGGAAGCCCCTCGTTAAAACCGTAGTCCTGGGCTTTTTCGAAAAGCTTCGCCTTTCCCACTTCCAGGCCTACCTTTACGAAGATCGAGTTGCTGGAAAGGCTGAAAGCCTTCTTTATATCGTAATTGCCCGCCCTGAAACTTTCATAATCCCTTATGACCCGGCCGTTTACTTCCACGTATCCCGGGGTATTATAGGTCCTCGCCTCCAGATCGGCGATGCTCTCCAGGGCCGCCGAGAGGGTCACTATCTTGAAAGTGGACCCCGGCGGGTAGAGCCCCTGCAGGGCCCGGTTGAGCAGGGGGCTATTTTCATCCTGGGAGAGAGAGTCCCACTTTTGCTCCACTGAAGCGGAGTCGTAACCGGGGGAACTCACCAGGGCCAGCACGGCGCCGGTTTTCGGGTCCAGGGCCACCAGTGCTCCCGGCCTTTTATTAAAGAGTTTGTAAGCTAAGTTTTGCAACTGAGAGTCTATGGTAAGGTAAACGTCGTTTCCCCTGGAGACCCCCAGCACCTTTTGCCGCAGGACCGTCAAGGGGTCCTGCTGGGAGATCCCCAGCAATTCTCCGTTCAGGGCCTGTTCCAGGTTGGCCCTTCCCAGTTTCCGGCTGGAATAGCCGATGACCGGGCCGAAGGCCTCGCCGCCCGAATACACCCGCTCCTTCTTGCCGTCTTCCTCTACCGTCTGGGCCAGGACCTTGCCCTTCGCATCGTATATGGTGCCCCTCGTTATGCTCTCTTCCTGTTCCCAGAGCCTGCGGTTGTACGAGCTTTCGATGAGCTTCTGGCGCTCGTACACCTGAAAGTACGTCAGGTACCCGAGAAGGCTCAAAAAAAGCCCGCAGAACAACAGGAACACCAATCTTACATTCCTCTTAAGCTTCGTCATCATTTTCATCCTCCAGGGCCTTCAGCCAGAGCCCGTTCAGCACTCCCATGGACGCGAAGCTCATCACCATGGAACTTCCGCCGTAGCTCATGAAGGGGAGCGTGATCCCCGTCACGGGTATCAGCTTTATGACTCCGCCTATTATGGTAAAAATCTGCATCCCGAACATCACCGTGTGCCCCACGGCCAGCAGCACGTCGAAATCGTCCTTAAGCCTCAACGCTATCCGGATACCCCTGTAGACGAGCAAAAAATACATCAGCACCACCGCCGCAGCACCCAGGAAGCCGAATTCCTCGGCAAAGGCGGAAAAGATGAAGTCCGTCGCCACGGCGGGGATGAAGTCCGGCCGTCCCAGCCCCAGTCCGGTGCCGAAATATCCGCCTTCGGCTATGGCAAAGAGAGACTGGGCTATCTGGTAGCCCCGGCCGGGCACGTCCTTCCAGGGATTGAGCCAGGCTTCTATCCTCACCTTCACGTGGTCGAAGAGGTAGTACCCCAGTACCCCGAAAACCGCCGCCAGGCCCCCTCCCAGGGCCATAAAGTCCGCCCGGGAGGTGGCCACGAAGATCACGATCAAAGCGGTGAAATAAAAGAGCATGGCTCCCCCCAGATCTTTGGCCAGCACCAAAAGGCCCAGCACCAGCAGGATTTCCCCTGCCATCCTGGGAAGCGACTCTATCCTTCCCTCTTTCAAAGTGCCCGCCAGGTAAAAGGCGAAAGTGATCTTCGCCAGTTCCGAGGGCTGAAAGGTAAAGCCGTCGAAGGCCAGCCAGTTTTTAGCGCCGCCCTTTTCCACACCGAACAAAAGGGGAAGGAGGAGCAGCAAAGCGGTCACTACCCAGTAAAAAAAGGGCCTTATATCTAACCTCAGCAAATATTTTACAAAAAGACTGGCTACAATAAAGAATGCCACTCCTATCGCAAAAAAGAGAACCTGCTTTTTGAAGAGTTCCGGGTTTATCCGGCAGAGCATGATGAGCCCCAGCTGAGCCAAAAAGGATGAGAGCAGCAGCAAAAATTTGTCGGAACTTATCAGGACCCACCCGGTAAAAAAATACCCTATGAATACCACCCCTAAAAAAGCCAGAGCCCCGTAAAAGGGCATGAAGTCCAGCGGCTTTCTATACACCGAAAGAAGTAAAAAGGACAAAAAACCCACCAGGGCCATGGCGGCCAGCGACCTGTTATAGATCGCTTCCTCTCTCGAGTCCACGGGCTTCCCTCCTCAAAAAGATAAATTTGCGGCTGCCCATAGTTATGACATCCTTTTCCTTCAAGGCCACCGGTTTTTTGATCGGCCGCCCGTTGATGTACGTCCCGTTCGTGCTCTTCAAGTCCTGAATTACCAGCCTTTTTCCTCTCCGGTAGATCATGGCGTGCTTGCTGGAAAGGTACGGGTCGTCTATGACTATATCCGAGTCCTTCGCCCGGCCTATGGTGGTCACCCGGCGAAGGGGAAATTCCCTCCCGTCCTCGCACTTCAAATAATAGTCGGTATCGTCCGAAGCTTTTCTTTCCTCGTAAAGGTCGAGGACCATCAGTTTGAGAAAGTTGTAGAGAAAATAATATATGAGCCCGATCAGCAGGAATTTCGCGACCTGGGCCAGAAGCTCGTACACTAAAAACCACCTCTAGTATATTATAACACAATAGAAAAATACCAAACTCCAATTCTGGCCAGGGTCCTGAACAGGAAGATGTTGAACCGGGTGGGCTGTAATAGCAGCCGGTAGGTCTTCGTCCTCAACATCTTGCCTACCCACTCTTCCATCCCGTCATATCCCAATTTCTCCCATATCCGCGATGCGGCCCCTTCCACCTCCAGCCTGGGGCCTAGCAGTTTCTTCAGGTTTTTCTCGTAAAAAATTCCCCCCAGCCCTATGCTCCTGGCAGCCAGCATCCCGCTTAACAGGGCCATGTCTATGCCGCCGCCGTGTAAGGGCGAGGTAAGGCCCGCCGCGTCCCCCACGAGCAGTATGTTGTCGTAAGAAAGCCGGGGAAGCATCCTGGTGGGGCAGATCCCCCCGATCTCCCTGGTCACGCGGTACCCCGAAAGACCCTCAATCTCAAGCACCTGCTCCAGCAAATTCCGGAGCTTCACCGGCTCTCTGCCGAAGTTGCCGATTCCCACGTTGGCCGAACTGGGGCCTTTAGGGAATATCCAGTAGTACCCGAAGAGCCCCGGCAGCAGGCCCACCTTGAAATTGGGTACGATATGGGAAAAATCCCCCTCCAGGGTAAGCTGCACCGTCTTTCCACAGTTTTGCTTGTACAAGGTCGAAAAACCGTAGGCCATCGAGGTCACCGACGGCGCACCGCTCGCATCTATGATGACGTCGTAATCCCTCTTTAAGCTTTCCAAATCTTTAGGAGAAACCGGGCAGTTCTCTTCGATGACCGCCCCTGCCTCCAGAGCCTCTTCGGCCAGGCTCTTTTGCCACTCGCTCCGATCGATCATCCAGAGATTCAGCATCCTCATGTCTACCTCGTGGGTGTTTTTTATCTTCACGATGAGCTTTTCCACTTTGAATTTGACCCCTGCCGACGGCTTCCCCAATTTTTTCAAGGCATCGAAAAATCCTTCGGCGCACCGGATGTTTTCCCCGATCCGGTATTTTTCGACCAGCTTTACCCGGTGGCCCCTTCGGGCCGCATGGATCGCCGCCGAAAGGCCGCCGGGCCCTCCTCCCACTACGAGCACCTTAGCCAAAGCATTTCCCCTCCCAAAGTTTTCTCTTCAAAGCCACCGGTCTATGTTCTGCCTCAACTCCAGAACCCCTCTGAAGAGGTCGCCCTTTTCCTCAAGCCTCCGGGGCATGGTCTTCACGGTGAACATCGAGGGCACGGCGCCTCCCTCCAGTTCCTCCCATGTGAGCGGAGCGGAAACGGGAGCTCCCGGCAGAGGCCTCGGACAATACGGCGCAATCAAGGTCTTCCCCTTGGCGTTCTGCATGTAGTCCAGGTAGACCTTCCCCCCTCTTTTGGCTACGCTCCTTTCGGTGGTAGCTTTTTCGGGGAAGGTTTTCTCCAGGACCCTGCAGAAAAATTCGGCGAAGGCCCGCACCTGGCCGTAGGTGTAGCGGGGTTCTACCGGGACGTAAACCTGGACCCCGGTAGCCCCGGAGGTCTTGGGAAATCCTGTCAGACCCTCCATTTCAAGGAGCTTCTTCAAGGCAAGGGCGAGGAATCTGGCATCTTCAAAACCGGTGTTTTCCATAGGGTCGAAATCGAAGACCGCAAAATCGGGATAATCTATGCTGCCCCGGCGGGAAAGCCATGGGTGTATTTCGAGGCTGGCCTGGTTGGCAGCCCAGACCAGGCTTTTCACGTCGTCTATCAGGATGTAGCGGATTTCCTTCTTTTGCCCGCCTGTGACGCTCACTACCGCATAAGTTTTGAGCCATTCGGGGGCGTAGTCCGGCGCGTTTTTCTGGTAAAAGCTCTCGCCGTGGATACCTTCGGGGTAGCGCGTGAAAACTATGGGCCGGTCCTTCAAATGGGGCAGCAAAAAGGGCGCCACCTGGACAAGGTAATTTATGAAATCTCCTTTCGTTATGCCGTCTTCCGGCCACATCGGTTTGGAGAGGTTGCTGAGCTTCAGCTTTTCGTTTTCCACCACTACGAAAGGCATTTTTCACCTTGCCCCTTTATTTTTATATTATTGTTTTTTGGAGCCTTTTCAACATCAGGGTTTAAATATTTTCCAAAAAAGCAATAATTTTTTTAGGTGGTTGTTATGATCAAACCCGGTACCCTTTTCATACCGATGGAACCCGTGCCCCATCCCGAGGCCTTCGACGACGAGAGTTTCGGCTTTCAGGTGAAATGGGACGGCACCCGAATCCTGGCCCACGTGGACGGCACGGTGGAACTTTTCAACCGAAAGATGAAGCGGCGGACGATCCAGTACCCCGAAGTGGTGGAGACCCTTTCCCGAACGCTTTCGGGAAAATCGGCGGTGCTGGACGGCGAGATGATCGCCCTTGCAGGCGGAAGGCCCGACTTCCACAGCCTCATGCGGCGGGACAGGGCATCGGAAGAGGCCACTGTAAAGTACCTCTCAGCCAGAATACCGGTCACCTACGTGGTCTTTGACATACTTTACCTGGACGGAAAAAGTCTTACCGACCTTCCCTTCTCCGGGCGGGACCGCATTTTAAAGGAAAGCCTCCCATCCCGCGATCCGGTGGTGGTGACCGATACTTTTCCCGGAATGGGCACCTCCCTCTTTGAAGCTGTAAAAGAAAAGGGCCTCGAAGGCGTGGTGGCTAAAAAACTCGAAAGCCCTTACGAAATAGGGAAAAAGAGCAGAAAATGGCTTAAGATCAAAAACCGCCGCACGATAACTTCCTTAATTGGGGGATTCTTGAGCGAAGGAAAGAAAGTGAAGTCCCTCCTGCTGGGCCTTCCAGCCGGCGGCCTCCTGCTTTACATCGGCCGGGTCTCCAGCGGCCTTAGCGAGGAAAAAAGCCGCCTCCTCTACGAGGCCCTCTCCAGGCTCGCCGCCGAAAAGTGCCCTTTTTTGCAGCTTCCGCCCCTTTCGAAAAAGGAAAAACCCGTATGGGTTTTGCCTGAAATCTCGGTCGAGGTGGAATTTCTGGAGTACACCGAGGAGGGATTCCTGAGGCACCCGGTCCTGAAAGATATTCCCGGCATTCTATGAAGAGGCAGCTTTCTTCCTCTTGGCCCCCGGCCCTTTCTTCTTGTCCTTTTCCACCATGGCGAGGCTGGCCTTCAAGGCCTCCATAAGGTCCACCACCTTCTCCTCCCTGCCGGCGGGCACTTTCACCTCTTCTCCTCCCTCGACCTTGGCCCGGATGATGTCCAGCATGGCCTTCCTGTACTCGTCGGTGTACTTTTCGGGCTTAAACTCAGCCGAAAGGGAGTTTATGAGCTGCTCGGCCATCTTTACTTCGTTTTCGTGAAGCTTTACGGCGTCGGACACCGGTATCTCGCCGGCATCCCGCACTTCGTCGGGGTAAAACATGGTCTCCATCACCAGGCGCTTTTCGCCATAGGGCCTTATGCAGGCCAGGTGCTGCTTGGACCTGATCATCACCTTGGCTATAGCGATTTTGCCCGTCTTCTTCAAGGCTTCGTAGAGCAGGAGGTATGCCTTCTGCCCCGTTTCTTCGGGCCCTAGAAAATAGGAGCGGTCGAAGTACACCGGATCTATTTCGACTAGGTCCACGAAGTCCACTATGTCTATGGTTCGGGTGGCCTCGTCCGGGATAGATTCGAAGTCCTTTTCATCCAGTAACACGAATTTACCCTTTTCGTACTCGTAACCCCGCCCGATCTCGTCGTCCTCGACTTTGCGGTTGCAAAAAGGGCATACCTTTTCGTACCTGATCGGCGTGCCGCAAGCCTTATGGATCTGCCTGAAGCTCAGGCTTTTCTTCTCCGTCGCCGCGTACATCTTCACCGGCACGTTCACGAGGCCGAAACTGATCGAGCCCCGCCACAAAGCCCGCATTCTTTCACCTCCCGTCTTAATGTTCCACGGCAAAGGGCATGTTATCCCTTCCAACCTTTCCAAATAATATAAAGCATACGGGAGTCTTTTCGGGAAAAAATAAAAATGCCTGCAGGTGGCTGGCGAGGTACCGTATCCCAATGGGTATCGATAGTTAGTCACCTGCAGGCTTTTTTTATAATTGATCCTATGTTATAATTTTTCAAGGTGATCAAAATTGCATCTGGTATTTTTTACCGACTTCGACGGAACCATAACCGAACAGGACACGTGCATGGCCATGGCCGAGGCTTTCGCCCGCGGCAACTGGCAGGAATTGGAACTCCAATGGCAAAAAGGGGAACTTACCACCGAAGAGTGCGCCCGGGAAACCTTGAAACTCTTCGACGCGGGGGAAGAGGAACTGAAGAAACTGCTGACGGATCACGTAACGATCGACAGCCATTTCATCCCCTTCGTCCAATTTTGTCGCCAAAAGGGCCACGAAATTTACGTTTTAAGCGACGGCTACGATTACAACATCGAAACCGTATTCGATAAATACGGCATAAAGGATATACCCTACTTCGCGAACAGGCTAATAATCAAAGGGAGGAAATTCGACATCGAGTGCACCCATTCGTCCAGAGAATGCCCCCGGTGCGGCACATGCAAAGCCGAACTGATGGAAAAGCTAAAGCCCGAAGGCGCCCTGGCGGTCTACATAGGAGACGGGTATTCCGACCTCTGCGCCGCCAAAAAGGCGGACGTAATATTCGCCAAAGGCGTGCTCCTTTCCCACCTTTGCCGGGAGGGAATCCCTGCCATGGCCTTCGATGATTTTTCTGATATATTGAAATGGCTCAATCGCCGATGACCTTCCACCGATTGCACCGGTCGCCCCATCGGGCTATCACCTTTCCTTCCATCCGGATGTTCACCACCTCGCAGTGGTTCGAGCAGCCCTTGCACTCGAAGCTGTCGGCGGTAAACTCTATCTCGCTGGCGTCAAAGCCCCGGAATTTGGTTTTTTCCACATTGGCTTCCTTGGCCAGCAAGGCGGCACCTATGGCTCCCATGACTTTATGGTGCTTGGGAACGTACACTTCCGTTCCGAGGGCTTCCTCGAAAGCGGCCTTCATCCCCACGTTGGCCGCCACTCCTCCCTGAAAGACCACCCGCGGCAGGATCTCCTTGCCCTTGCCCACGTTGTTGAGGTAATTCCGCACCAGGGCCTGGCATAGACCCCTTATTATGTCCTCCACCTTGTAGCCCAGCTGCTGCTTGTGGATCATGTCCGATTCGGCAAAGACGGCGCACCTTCCCGCGATGCGCACGGGATTCTTGGACCTTAGGGCGTAGTAGCCGAATTCCTCGATGGGTATCCCCAGCCGGTGGGCCTGCTGGTCCAGGAAGGAACCGGTCCCGGCGGCGCAGACGGTGTTCATGGCAAAGTCGGTGACGATTCCGTCCCGCAGGATGATGATCTTCGAGTCCTGCCCGCCTATCTCCAGCACCGTGCGCACGTCCGGAACCTCCTTCATGGCCGCCACCGCGTGGGCGGTGATTTCGTTTTTGACCACATCGGCTCCGGCAATCACCGCCGCCAGCTGCCTTCCGCTCCCCGTGGTCCCGACTCCCTTTATATCCCATTTTTTGCCGTTTTGGGACAGCAGCTTCAAGCCTTCCTGAATGGCCTTTATGGGCTGGCCCTGGGTGCGTATATATATGGCTTCCTCCAGCTCCCCCTGTTCATCCAGAATTACCAGGTTGGTGCTGACTGATCCCACGTCAATGCCCAAGTAATGTGCCATAAGTTACATCTCCTTTTTTGTGCATTGCTTTGTATTTTTTCTTAGCCGCCAGCAGGTCCACGAAAGCCTCGATCCGGGTCCGGAGGCCTTCCTTCCCCGTCTGCTCGTCCAGCGTTATGGATAAAAACCCTATGTCGTGCTCAGCACATACTTTCGGCAGTATACTCTTTGCCACGATTTCGGGGATGCAGGTAAAGGGCGAAAGCTGTATCACTCCATCAAAACCCCTCTTGGCGTAGAGGATGGCGTTCCCCACCGATTCCCGGCCGTGCCCTCCGCACATCTCCTTGAAGTACGGAGAGGCGATCTTCTTTACGTCGCGCTCCCCCGGCATTCTAAAGAGGTCCATGATGGCGTTGTAAAACGTGTAGGAGGCCAGAAACATGGACCGCTCCACGTACACTCCCAGGTCTCCCAGCATCTCCTCTATTTCCAGGTTGGCCGCCGGCTCTATTACCACGTAGATCTCGCCGACGATGCCTATTTTCAAGGGGTCGAAGTCCTTCTTATCTATCTTATCGTAGAGCAGTTCCGCTTCCCTTTCTATTTCCAGCAGATCCTCGTACGTCTGGGCCTGGGCTATGAGCTCCGCGCACTTCCTGAAGGTCTTCGTGGTCTCGCCCTTTTTCACTTCCAGGGGCCTTATCTTGTGGGAAAGCTTTTCCACCTTGTCCAGGAGTTGAATTTCCTTCCAGACGAATCGCCCTATCCTGCAGTAGTCGGAAAAGCTGAGCTTGCGGTTAACCAGTTTTTTTATGCTGGCGATGAGTTCCTTCAGGTGCCGGCCCGGGGGTTCCAGGGTTATCATCTCGAATTCGTATCCCAGGCTTTTCAAAATCTTCTCGTGCAGTGTGGTGTAAAGCCCCGCCCTGCACGGGCCGACTCCTCCAGTGGACACCAGGGTATCGGCCCCGGCCTCCAGGGCTTCTATATAGGTTCCCAGCACTATTTTGAAGGGCAAGCATGCAAACTCCGGCGCGTACTTGGTGCCGAGGCTCAGGGTCTCCTCCGTGGGGCGCCGGGGCAGCACCACCTCGTTGCCGAGGGCGTTCATGAGTTTTTTGAAGGTCACGGTGGCGTTCCCGAGATAAGGGTAAGACACTCTTCTCATACCAAAATCGCCTCTTTTGCCTTTTTTCTCTTCAGCATGTCTATGAAGGCTTCGAGCCGGGTGTTCACGCCCTCCTGCCCGGTGTGCTCGTCAAAGGTCACCGTCAAAAAAGGCACGTTCCTCTCTTTCGCTTCCAGTTCTATGATCTTGTCCACTATGAAATCGGGGCCGCATCCGAAAGCGGTCACGTGGATTATGCCGTCCACCATCCCGGTCTCCAAAAAATGAAAAGCCGTCCTGAGGACGCTGTTGCTAAAAGTCCAGAAAAGGGTTTTCTTAAGCTTTCCGGCGTATTTTTTCTTCACCTCTTCCGGGACCATCTCGGGGGTTACCACGTAAACCCCCATTTTTATCAGCTTGTTGATGATGTCCAGGCTGACGTACGGGTCGTAAAGCAGGTAGGGGTAGCCTACCACTCCCAGCCTCACATCGGCCTTATCGTCCTGGACGCCAATCCCGAGGGGAGGAATGGCCCCCTTTAGAAATTCCTCCCTGTATTTTCTATAGCTCTCTTCGGCTTTTTTAAAAGCCTTCCAGGTTTTTAAAAAACCCCGGTTAAACTTTTTGGCCACCAACCGGCAAAGCTGGAAGAGCTTTTTCCCGCTGTTTCGGATGTCGACCCGCACTTCCAGCATGTTGTCGAAATTTTCCACGGTGCAGACCAGTATATCGGGAAGGCCGAGAAATTTGGGGCAGAAAGTGGCCTCTTGGTTCACCCTCACGAGCCTTGGTACAAACACGTAATCCACCCTGTCCATCAGGTTCTTAACGTGGCCGTGGTAGAGCTTCAGCGGCACGCAGGCCTCTGCCACCGCATCCTCGACCCCTGCATCGATGATCTCCTTCGAAGTAGGGTCGGAAACCACCACTTCCAGGCCCAGCTCTTCGAAGAACGTGATGATAAAGGGATAATACGCGTAGTAAGCGAAGGCTCTTGGCACTCCTATTTTCAACCAGGGTCTCTCCTTTATTGTCAATTTAATATATAGTTCAACGTCCACTCAAAAAATCCTTCTTATGCTTTGCTAAAAAGGAGAGCCTGCATATCGCTATGCAGGCCCTTTTTATTACCTCGCCACGCCTTCTCCTATCATCTTCTCCCGGAAGGCCCTGTCCAGGGCCACCGACATCTTCGGCTTTCTGAAGGCCGGTCCTTCGGCTTTCTCCGGCAGCCTCGCCTTTCTGCCCTCGAAGGGGAACCCCTCGAGGTAGAGCACCGGCGTCCCGGCCGGCCAGAAGGCGCCGTATTCTCTCATACGTTCCTTCATGCCCCTGTACTCGGGCACCTTACGGGATATAGCCTCGAAGACATCCTCCGCCGAACCGAATGTGAGGTTATGCCCGGTGGCCTCCGCCAGGTCTTTTAACACCTGCCAGTTTTCCCTGTCGTGAAGCGACGGGATTGCCCGCTCGAACCACTGCACCCGGCGCTCGCAGCTGGTGTACGAGCCCCTGGATTCGGAAAAGGCCGCAAGGGGCAGCACCACGTCGGCCAGCTGGGCGGTGTCGGTTAGGAACAGGTCCTGTACGGCAAGGAACTCCAGTTTCTTCAAAGTTTCGGCCAGGGCGGGATCGATTCCTGCGGGGTCCTCGCCGAAGATGAAGGCTCCCTTTACTTTGCCCTGTTCGATCAACTTGGCCGCTTCCTCGGGGTCCACCGTAACTCCCATGTCCACCAGGCCCTGGGCGTTGTTCTTAGCCCTCAGCATGATTATGCCGTTTCTCGGCCTCCCTATGTGGCCCGACACCACGGCGATGGAAGCGATGAGCCTTTCGGCGTCTTTCGTCATCCTCTCGTGGTCGAAGACCACGACGGCGTTTTTGGCCCCGCCGTAGATGCGGGCAATTTCCCGGACGTCCTCGGGGACCGCAACGTCGGAAAGCCATTCCTTCATCCGCTCAAAGCCTTCGGCCCTGGAAGCCCCCGCCGTTAACCCTTCCTCTATGAGGGCTTTAAGCAGCGCTTTCAAGAATTCCACGCTGTTTTCCGGCCTTAGCACTTTGAAGGCCTCTTCGTCCAGGTAGGTGGGCTCGGGGTTTATCGAAAGGAGCTTAGCTCCCCGTTTCAATGCCTCCCTTGCTTTCAAGCCTGCCACGGCGTAATCCTCCATGAGCCGGCAGCCTATGAGGAGCACCGCGTCGGCGGCGCAAATTTCTTCCAAGGAATTGGTGGAGGCGTCGTAGCCCAAAACGTCTTTCAGGCCGCTTACAGTGCTGCCGAAGGACGAGACGTAGGGAGTCCCGAGGCCTTTGGCGAACTCGAGGGCAGTGAAGATTTCTTCATTGGTAAGGGCTGGAGATACGAACACCGCCAGGCTCTCCGACCCGTAGATGGCGGTCAAAGCCCTCGCCTTTTTCGCCGCGTAGAGCACCGCTTCTCTGTAGTCGGCCTCCTCCAGCTTTCCGCCCTTCCTCACCATGGGCTTTGTAATCCTCTCCTTCATGGATAGGGCGCTGAACCCGAAGCGGCCCTTGGCGCACAGGTGCCCATGGTCCACCGGGCTTTCCTTGTCCGGCAGAGCCCTCAGGACCATATCCCCTCGAGTGTCCAGTTTTAAGCTGCAGCCCACGCCGCAGAAGGAGCAGACCGTCCGCTTTTGTTCCGTCTCAAGGGGCACCGGTTTTTTAACCGGCGGCCTTTCCTGCAGAGCTCCCGTGGGACACACGGCCACACACTGTCCGCAGGAGATGCAGCGGGTCTCCTTCAAGGGCAGCTCGAACTCGGGCTTTACCACCGTCCCGAAGCCCCTCTGCACAAGGCCCAGGGCCGTAACGCCCATGACCTCGTCGCACACCCTCACGCACAGGCCGCAGAGGATGCACTTTTGCGGGTCTCTGACGATGAACGGGTGGTCATCCCTGTAGTCGTACTTCTTCTTTTCTCCGCTGAATCTTTCCGGACTTACGCCGTACTCGTTGGCGTATTTTATGAGCCTGCACTCGAAGTAGTCCTTGCAGCCGCACTCGAGGCAGCGCATGGCTTCCTTCCGGGCCTCCTCTTCGCTGTAGCCGAGGACGATTTCCCGGAAATTGGCCTTCCTCTCTTCCGGCTCAAGGTGCGGCATGGAAACTCTGGGGATCCTTTCCCGGTCGGCGAAGTCTTCTTCCGTCAGGTCGTCGCGCCGCACCAGGTAGGGCTCCCTGTACGGGACGACTTCGCCTTCCAGGTAGCTTGTTATCACATCGGCCGCGTTCCTGCCGTCGGCTACGGCCTCGATGGCAATCCCGGGGCCTTCGTTGATGGCGTCGCCCCCGGCAAACACTCCGGGCACGTTGGTGGCAAAGGTGCCTTCATCCGCCACTATGGTTCCTTTCCGGGTAAGGCCGATTCCCTCCAGTCCCTCCGCATTTACCTCCTGCCCGATGGCGGCGATGACCGTGTCCACTTCCAGCACCATCTCCTCGCCCGGGATGGGCTCTGGCTTTCTCCTGCCGGAAGCGTCGGGTTCGCCGAGCCTCATCTTCTGGAGCTTTATGGCTCCTACCCGTCCGTTACGTTCTACTATTTCCTTAGGGGCCACCAGATAGATGAATTCTACCCCTTCTTCCTCGGCCTCCCTTATCTCCACGTCGTTGGCCGGCATTTCGTTCCGGGTCCGGCGGTACAGGACGTAGACCTTCTCGGCCCCGAGCCGGACGGCAGTCCTGCAGGCGTCCATGGCGGTGTTGCCTCCGCCCACTACGGCCACTTTCTTGCCCATATCCACCGGCTCGCCCCTGGCCACCGCCCTCAAGAAATCGATGCCCCCCAGGACTCCCGGGAGTTCCTCGCCGGGGCAGCGCAATTTGGCGCTCTTCCAGGCGCCGATCGCCAGGAACACCGCATCGTATTTACCCCGGAGGTATTCCAGGCTCACGTCCCTTCCTACCCTGCAGTTCGTCACGAAATCCACGCCCATCTTTTTAATGAGTTCGATTTCCCTGTCGAGGACCTCTTTGGGGAGTCTATACTGGGGTATGCCGTACCTCAGCATGCCGCCGGGCTTTTCCATGGCCTCGTACACCACCACTTTGTGGCCTTCTCTGGCGAGGAAGTACGCGGCGCTCAGGCCCGCCGGGCCGCTTCCCACGACAGCCACCGACTTGCCGGTGGGCGGCTTTATCTCCGGCATGTACGGGTATTCTGAGGCCAAATCCATATCCCCCACGAAGCTCTTCAACCAGGCTATGGCTATGGGTTCCTCCACCAGATTTCTCCGGCACGCATCCTCGCAGGGGTGCGGGCATATCCTTCCGATGCTGGCCGGCAGCGGCAGCCTTTCCTTTATGAGCTTCACCGCTTCCCGGTACTGCCCGTTGGCTATCAGGCCGACGTAGCCCTGGCAGTCGGTGCGAGCCGGGCACGCCTGCCGGCAGGGAGGCCTGCAGTCGCCGATGTGGTTCGAGAGAAGAAGTTCCAGCGCCATCTTCCGGGCTTTACGCACCCTGTTGCTGTCGGTGTATACCACCATTCCCTCCCCGATCTCAGTAGCGCAGGCCCGGAGGAGTTTCGGGGCTCCCTGCACCTCCACGAGGCATAGGCCGCAGGAACCGTATATCTTGACCCTCTCGTCGTAACACAGGGTGGGGATCTCTATCCCGTTTTGCCTGGCGACTTCCAGTATGGTCTGTCCTCTGTAGCCCTTTACTTCCCTACCGTTTATATTGAGACTTATCATCTCCATGCTTTCCCCTCCCTCGCCTTATTCCACGTACACCGCTCCAAAGCGGCATACTTCCTTGCAGGTGCCGCACTTGGTGCAGTTTTCCTGAATTATCTCGTAAGGCTGGCCTTTCGAGCCCTTTATGGCGTTCACCGGGCACTTGCGGGCGCAGAGACTGCAGCTCCTGCATTTTTCCGGGTCGATCCTGTAAGCTATGAGGGCCTTGCACTGCCTGGCCGGGCACTTCTTGTCCTTTATGTGGGCCTCGTACTCGTGGCGGAAGTACTTGAGCGTGGTGAGCACCGGATTAGGGGCCGTCTGCCCGAGGCCACACAGGGACCCTTCCTTCACGTTCAAGGCGAGCTCTTCCAATGTCTCCAGGTCTTCATCTTTCCCTTCGCCGTTGCAGATCCTCTCTAAAATTTCCAGCATCCTCTTGGTCCCTATCCGGCAGTGGGTGCACTTCCCGCAGGACTCCTTCTGGGTGAAGTCCAGGAAGAACCGGGCCATGTCCACCATGCAGGTGGTCTCGTCCATCACGATCATACCGCCGGAGCCCATGATGGCACCGGTCTTCACTATGGATTCATAGTCCACCGGCGTATCCAGGAGGGATTCGGGCACGCAGCCGCCGGAAGGTCCGCCGAGCTGGACCGCCTTTATCTTCCTGTCCCCCTTGATGCCCCCGCCTATCTTGAAGATGACATCCCTCAAGGGGATTCCCATGGGGACTTCCACAAGGCCTCCCCTCTTCACCTTTCCCGCCAGGGCGAACACCTTGGTACCCTTGCTCTTTTCGGTGCCGACGGAAGCGAAGGCTTTGCCGCCGTTTTTAATAATCCAGGGCACGTTGGCGAAGGTCTCCACGTTGTTGATGTTGGTGGGCTTTCCCATGTAACCTCTCTGGGCCGGGAACGGAGGTTTCAGCCTGGGCATACCCCTTTCGCCTTCCAGGGAAGCTATCAGAGCCGTCTCCTCGCCGCAAACGAAGGCCCCCGCGCCGGCCTTTATGTTTATATCGAAGCAAAAGCCGGTGCCCAGGATGTTTTTCCCCAAGAAGCCCCTCTCGCGGGCCTGGGCTATGGCCATCTCCAGCCTCTTTATGGCCAGGGGGTATTCGGCCCTGACGTATATATACCCGGCCTCGGCTCCGATGGCGTAAGCCGCTATCGCCATGCCTTCGAGCACCGAGTGGGGGTCGCCCTCCAGGACGCTCCTGTCCATAAAGGCTCCCGGGTCCCCTTCGTCGGCGTTGCATACAATATACTTGGGTGAACCTGAGGCCATCCTGGTGGCGTTCCATTTGAACCAGGTGGGGAAGCCGGCGCCTCCCCTTCCCCTCAGGCCCGAAATCTTTATCTCCTCGATTACGCCTTCGGGGGTCATCTCCTTTAAGGCTTTCTCCAGGGCCCTGTATCCTCCAGCTCCGATATATTCGTCTATGCATTCCGGATCGATCTTGCCGCAGTTTCTGAGGGCTATCCGGTGCTGGCCCTCGAGGTAGCCCCGGTCTTCGTCGGAGAGGGCGTACTTTTCCACTGCCGTCCCTTTTTCTATGTGGCTTTCGAAGATATCCCCGACCATCTCCGGGGTGACCTTTACGTACATGGTGCTCCTGCCTTCGTCGTCCACCACTTCCATCAGGGGCTCCAGGTAGCACATGCCTATGCATCCGGCCTTCTTAACTTCAACGTCGAGATTTCTCTTCTTTATCTCTTCCTCCACGGCCTGCAGCACCCTGTTGCCCCCTGCGGCTATCCCGCAGCTTCCGAGGCCCACTATCACTTTCATTTTCCTACACCTCCCCTTTTTCCGCTTCCTTCTTCAGGATCTCCCTTATTACGCTCCGGGCCTTGTCCGGCGTGAGTTTACCGTAGGCCTCACCGTCTATCATCATCACTGGAGCGAGGCTGCAGCACCCGAGGCAGGCCACGTTCTGGAGGGTGAAAAGCCCGTCCTTCGTGGTCTCTCCCTCCTTAATTTTCAGTTCGTCGCAGAGGGCGCTGGTGATGAGCTCCGCCCCGTTCACGTGACAGGCGGTGCCGTGGCACACCATGATGAGGTGCTTGCCGATGGGATTTAACCGGAACTGGGCGTAAAAGGTAGCAACTCCAAATACCTTGGCGGGTTTTACTCTAAGTTCCCGTCCGATGTGGTAGAGCACTTTTTTCGGCAGATATCCGTAGATATCCTGGGCCTTCTGCAGCACCGTTATGAGGCTGCCGGGATTGCCCCTGTACTTTTCGAGCACCCCGTCTAAAAGAGAAAGGTCCACTTCTTCGTCCGGAAACCTGTCATCAAGCCCCGACTTTTTGCACTGGCAGCAATCCAAGTTTTTCCCCTCCCTTTAAAAAAATTATTTTCTCTCGTTCTTCATAAAAATTCTTTTAACATTGATGTCTATTTTCAGTACATTTAAAGCCGTCATGTATTCTATCTTTTCTTTCACTTCCTTCTGGACTTTTTCCATCAAGGGCAGGATCGGCACCCCGTATTCCACCGTAAGTTCCAGGTCTACTGAGATCCCCGGGCCGTGGCTTTCGACGATGGCCCTGCCCCCGGGCCCTATTCCGTCCAGGCTCCTGGCGGCGTATAGGGCGATCTGACTTATTACCGTGTCGGCGATCGTATACCTGCCCAAATAACTGTAAGTGGGCCTTACCACCGATTTTTCCGCAACTATCTCCTGCTTGCCCCGCCGGTAAAAAATCCTGAGCGGATCCAAAAGGTAACCCGAAAAATACTTTTTAATTTCGAGGGCAGGCACGGGTATGACGTGCTTTCCCTCTACCCTCCTCACCTTTTTTGCCTCTTCTATTTCCTCAGGAGTTGACACGTCCTCTATGCGCACCACTTCTGCCGGCTCCGGAAGTTCCAAAGCCCTGCATATGGAGCTCACCATTTTTTCCGAGGTGCCCAGGACCAGGACCTTCTCTGGGGCAAGCTGCTTCAATTTTTCCCGGACCTCACCGGCGTGAACCGGGTCCTGAAAAAGGGCCCGCCTGATGGCAGCCACCCTCGTGGCTTCCCGCTTGGCCGAAATGCCGGCTACCACCCGGTTCCCGTGGATCAGCAGCCCGTCGTCAATTATGAGTTCGGCGCCGAACTGCCGGGCTACCAGATGGGCCCGGTGGCTCTTGCCCGTCCCGCTCCTGCCTACGAAAGCAATAACTTTCAAAATCTCAACTCCTGCCGAAATATAACTTACTAAACATAATATTATCACAATAAAGGAATTAGATAAACGCACAATTTGTGAATCTTTTCGCGATATAAAAAACTGGACCCCGTATTTGGAGTCCAGACATCCAGTTTCTTTTTATAAGGTCATTTTGCAGCTCTGAAGTTTCCGTACACTGCGTTCCAGAAATTGTCGGTCGTATAGCCCAGCCTCCACACCGCTATCCCCTTGAGGCCTTTTTCTATCGCCATTTTGCACTTGGCATCCACCGAGGCGCTGCTTTCCGCCCATATTTCATAGCTTACGCCGTTTTCGTCCTTAAAGCTCCCATAGGCCATGAGGGAATTTGAATCCAAGCTCATCTTAAGGCCGTACTTGCTCTTCAACTCGTCGATAAAGAGTATCTTCGAATAGGTCATCTGGTTCTTCTTCTCCAGGACCGTGTACCTCTGGCCGTTCGCCCAGGCGTAGCCGTAATACCCAATCCCCAAAACTACCTTCTGGGGCGAAATCCTTTTTACGGCGTATTCGACCACTTCCCTCGTCCAATCTATGCCCGCCTGGGGCCCCGGTGTGCTCGGGCTCCTGTCGTAAGCCATCAGCACGACGAAGTCGCTGTACTTGCCCAGCATCTCGTAGTCGTACGCCGGCCACCAGTCCTGCTTTTCCGTCTTCGCGGGGAGGGATATGTTCAGAGACTTGTTCTTCGACTTCAAGGCGCTATACAGGTCCTTTATGAAGCTGTTAAAGTTCTCCCTGTCCTCGGCCTTTATATATTCGAAGTCGATGTTGACGCCGTCGTAGTTTTCCTCCACTACCTCCTTCACTATCTGATCTATCAGGGCCTGCCTATTCTGCTGGGTAGAAAGTACCTGGCTTAAGCGCGCCCGGTCCGATTCGAAGACAAGGGCGTATATTTTTATGCCGTTTTTGCGCGCCGCTTCGAAGACCAGATTG
Source organism: Bacillota bacterium (assembly GCA_003242255.1). Lineage (GTDB taxonomy): Bacteria > Bacillota > Thermosediminibacteria > Thermosediminibacterales > Thermosediminibacteraceae > Fervidicola. Next base: position 1,149 of record QGUT01000013.1, on the reverse strand, counting down.
TAATCCTGCGGCTTCATGATATAGCGGGAATTGTCATAATCTACCAGATTCCCATTTTCGTCGAGGGTGTACCACTTGGTGGCGACGGAAGACAGTTTGTCCAAATTTTTGATGAAGTCCTCGTAGGATGAGGAATAATAATAGCCCAGGATGTGTTTGGCGATCCCATCTTTCAGCGTTATATACACCGCGTTCTTAGCGCTGTTCCAATCGACCGCAGCATTAAAAGCCTCGCAGAAAAAGCGAATGGGCACCAGAGTTCGGCCTTTTACGATCGTGGCCGTTACATCGAGCTTTACCTGATTCCCATTTATGTAAGCGGTGCGGTCCCCAATCCGGAGGATGACCTTGGTAGACCCCTTTACGGCGGTAATCGTCCTCGTCTTTTCATCCCAATTTACGTAAGCCCCTAAATTTTCCCCCAAAAACCGGAAGGGAACCAGCACCCTGCCCGACTTCATCGTCGGCGGCACATCGGGTTTCATCTCCCTGCCGTTTAAGAATATCTTGATGGTGGCGGCTCCCAGCGCCTCTTCATAAGGCAATATCGCCGAGAGCAAAATCGCTCCCAACAGCAAAACTGCAGCAGCTTTCAGTATATTTTTCAAAACATGACCCCCTTTTCAGTCCGACAGTACATGCCCTCCAGACTACCTTATCCGACTCGAAAGCAATGGCCAGCCCCGCATTTTCGCAGCCTTTCACCATCCACCCCCTCCGGCAAACCGCCTTTTAAATCTATAATACCAGAATCGCATCTTATCCGTCTACTTTGTAACAAATTCGTAAAGATATTGACAGAATTTCTCATCGGCTATATAATTGCATTAATTAAAATTGAAAATCAGCCTCTTATCAAGAGCGGCGGAGGGACTGGCCCTGTGAAGCCCGGCAACCCGCGCTCTAGGAAGCGCGAAGGTGCCAATTCCTGCAAAACGCTAAAGAAGCGTTTTGAGAGATAAGAGGAAGGTTTGGAAAAAACCCTCTTCTTATCGGAAGGGGGTTTTTTTTACAAAAAAACAAAGGAGGAATTGCTTATGGCAGGTTTCAGATTCGACACCCTCGCAGTTCACGCCGGCCAGGAGCCGGACCCCACCACCGGTTCGATGGCTGTGCCTATCTATCAGACCACCTCGTTCGTATTTAAGA
>QGUT01000118.1 GCA_003242255.1 Bacillota bacterium | reverse complement strand
GCCATAGGCATGGCGAGGAAGGATAAATTCGTCACCTCTTCCGGCGCCAGCCCGGGTGACGACATCATAGTCACCAAGTACATAGGTCTCGAAGGGACGGCCATCCTGGCCCTGGACTTTGAAGGGTTTTTAAAAGAAAGGCTGCCGGAAGAGACCGTCAAGAAAGCCCAGCAGCTGGTAAAAAACATAAGCGTGATCGAAGATGGGCTGACTGCCGGCGCGGTAGGAGTTTCGGCGATGCACGACATAACCGAGGGGGGACTTTTGGGAGCTGTCTGGGAAATTACCGAAGCTTCAGGGGTAGGCGCCGAAATATACGCCGACCGAATACCCATTCTCCCGGAGACCCGGGCAATCTGCGAGGTTCTCGGGATCGACCCGCTAGGGCTCATTTCCAGCGGCTCGATGCTAATCTGCACCAGGAAGGGCGAGGAAGTGGTAAGAGCCCTGAGCGAAAAATCCATCCCGGCCACAATAATAGGCAGCATTACTTCGGAGGGCCGTTATATAATAAAGTCGGGGCAAAAGATCCCCATAGCTCCTCCCGAACGTGACGAACTTTTCAGAGCCATCGAAAAGATAAAGGGAGTTTAGGTAAAAGCTAAAAACGAAAGAAGGGACCTGCTCTCATTTATACGCAGGCCCCTCTATTTTTTATTTTTTTACCACGACGATACTCCTTGCTATTGAATCGTCGGCCGCTATGCGGGTATTCCCCACCTTTATAACATAGGAGGGAAATTTCTGCAAGAGGACCAGCTTCATACCGGGAAGCACTCCCAGAGCCATGAGCTTTTTCAGGATCTTATCGTCGGTAGTGTTTATCCTCCCTATCACCGCTTCATCGCCGACTTTTAATTCCGCCAGATTCCTTTCGCCGTCCATTTCTAGCTCTGCCCCCTTTTTTCAACCACCTGAAAAGTCCGCTGGATTTCACCATTTCGTAACCGCACCTCGGGCATTTGACCTTGCCGCAGTGCCCCGCCAGGGGACAACCAGTGCAGCCCTTAATCCCTTCCTGCTCTTCGCTGAACTCATAGCCGCAAAAACTGCACTTCACTTACCAGACCACCCCTGTCACATTCAAAATAAGGTTCAAGACATAGCCCACGAGGAACGCAAAGGGGAATATGAAGGCCAGGATCGCCGCCGTCGTCATCAGGCCCCTCTCTTTTAGCATTACCGAAACCTGGGCGATGCAAGGCAGGAAAAGCGTTAAGGTCACCGAAGCCACGGTCAACTGAGTCCAGGTTAAGCTCCCCTTCATGTCGTACAGGCCGGCAGCGCCGTAGTCCCTCCGGAAGAACCCGAACAGGAAAGCCTCTGCCGTTTCGGGCGGCAGCCCCAGAGCCACCATCAGCGGCTCTGCCAGCCGGATTATTGCGTCGAAGATCCCTGTCATCCTTCCTATCCATATCAATACGCTGGCGATTATAAAAATCGGAACTATCTCGAGGAAATACCACTGCATGCGCGACAAAGTTTTCTCTATGATATTCCCCAACCTGGGAAGCCTCAGAGGAGGCACTTCCATGTAGAACACCGGTCTTTCGCCGGGAAGGAGCCTGGCAGCCAGAAAACCTACCAGCAGGAAGACGAGGAGCACGCACAAAGCCCATATGAGCAAAGCCGCAGTATTGCCGGAAAGCATGGCCAATACGACCCCCAATTGGGCGGAACAAGGTATGGCCAGGGAAAGAAGCAAAGTTGCTAAAATCCGTTCCCGGCGGGTTTCCAAAGTTCTGCTCACCAGAGTCGCCATTGTATCGCAGCCGAATCCCAGAACCATCGGAATTACTGCCCTTCCGTTAAGGCCGATAGCTTTGAACACCCTATCTATGAGTAAGGCCAGCCTCGGCAGATAACCCGAGTCTTCGATTATCGAAAACATCAGGAAAAAGGTGCCTACGATGGGCAATATGATTGCAAGGGCGTATCTTAGGCCCAGGGTGATTATGCCGTATTCCTTGGCCAGAAGTTCCTGGATCGGCTCGCTGGAAATGTACGTCGTCACCATCCTATCCACCCAGGGATTCACGTAAGTATCAAAGATATTCCCCTCTATGAAGTCCACGAGCGTGCCGGCACCGAATTGGCCGACGAACTTATAAAGTCCAAAGTAAAGAACCAGCAGGAGTATGGGAATCCCCGTAAGCGGTTGTACGGTTATCTTGTCCAGCCAGTTAGAAAGGCGATTTTTGGAATCGCGCCTGGTGTATACTACTTTTGACACTATTTCATCTACTTTTTTCTGCCTCTGGACGGTTATCACGTAGTACAGCGGCTCAGTAAAAAGCATTTTGGTCTTTTTTACTATCTCGCTTATCTGGGAGAAACTGCTCTCCCTCATCCTTACCATTTCCTGAATCTCGCTGTCTTCCTGGAGCAGCAAGAGCGCGATGGTTCGCTTGGATACGTTGTAGCTGGACTTTAAGTTGCTCTCTATTTCTTTTATGGCCTTCTCGATGCGGTCATCGTACTTAAAAGCCCCATATTCAAGCCGCTCGCTTTTTAACATATTGGACCACCCTCTTTTTCAGCAGATCCATTCCTTTATTTATCGCAGCAGCAGTCCCCACGACCGGAATCCCAAGCAGTTGTTCCAGTTTGGCAATATCTATTTCTCTTCCGATTTGCTGAGCTTCGTCCATCATGTTGACTACGAGCATCACCGGAAGGCCGGCCTCTATCAACTGGAGAGTCATCGGAAGCATTCTCTCCAAATTTTTAGCATCGACGACGTGAAGGATGATGTCCGGTTTCTCGCTGAAAAGCAGCCTCCTGGTTACCCTCTCCTCTTCCGTTATCGTCATAAAAGAGTACATACCGGGAGTGTCCACCACCTCGAACACTTCTTCTCCTATGCGGCACGTGCCTCTGAATACTTCCACCGTGGTCCCGGGGTAGTTGGAAACTGTGGCGTAAACTCCCGTCAACCTGTTAAATATAACACTCTTGCCCACATTTGGAGTCCCCACCAGCACCATCTTTTTCTTTGAAACTTGCTTTTCCGAGGCCTCTGAGTCCCCGCGATTCCTCCTCAGCAGATTTTTAAATAAACCACCCTTCTTTTCTTGATGACAGCAGCTCACGAAATCTCTCCCCTTTGAAAATTATTCTCATCTTGTGGGCAAAAAAATTAATTTTCTTTAATAAACTTATTCGGGTCGAACCACTTATATAACTAGTGAGAATGATTTTCATTGATCCCAGTTTAATTATAAACCAGCCTTTCCAATCTGTCAAGTAGAATCTATACTGAATCAGTAGTAATTCCTAAAAGCAAAAAGCGGCTTGTAAGGCCGCTCTTTGCTCGTCCTGCCTGCATTTACTTTTTTAAAAGGACCTTAACCAGATTTTCTCCTCCGTCCCACGATACCATGTACCCGAGGGCTTCAGCCGCTTCTCGGAGCGGAATGTATGAAGTGCCTCCCGAAATGAAGGCGCCTTTGGAGCCCAACAAAGCCCCGGAGTAAGCCCCAACATTAAATACGACTTTTTTGTCGCCCTTTTTAACCGAGACCTGCTTCTTTCTCTGATCCCAACTTACCGAAGCCTTCATATAATCCCTCAGCACCTGGGATGACACGTAGATCTTTCCCCTGACGGTGCGCACCCCATCGATCACGGTCATCAGTTCCGGGTCAACGGTGCCCTCCAAATTAGGGCCTACGTCGCTCAAAAAATGGGGGTCCTTTATCAATTCCGAATAGGTCTTCAATATCCTTTCGTCGTCGGTGATGGAGTAGTTGTTTATTCTGCGCCCTTCGGGGGCATTGACCAGGTTGTTTACATCAAAATAGAATATGGACTTGACCCTGGGGTATTTTGTCTTTATACCGTTGTACATGCGGGTTATCTTTTGTATCGCAAAGTCCACGTAATACTTGCCGTCGGTGGTCGTGTAGTGGGTTGCGCCGTACTCCGATATCTGGATGGGTTTTCTCCTGCTGAAATTGTTGTAAACGTAGTCTAAAAGCTCCAGCGGATCTTCGTGGTCGGCTCTGTGCTTTATATTGTCGTTGTGGTACACCACGTTGTATATATTCACTCCCACCCAGTCCACGTACTCGTCGCCAGGATAAAACTTCAATATGGTCGACTGGGGGAAGGTGAAGACGGTCCACACCATCATGACGTTGGGGGCTTCTTCTTCCATTACGTCGTGGACGAGCCTCCATTTTTCTATGTACTTTTTCGGGTCTCCACTGTAAGCTGTCCAGTCGCCGTTCATCTCGGAGGCAAAGCGCAGAAATACCGGAATGCCCGTTTCTTTCAGCTTCCTGGCAAATCCCCGCAGGTACTCATCGTCCTTTACCTTGTCCAGGCCCTCGTTGGGTTCCCAGGCTATGTGGGCTGCCGCCCCCACTTCCTTCAGCTGTTCTATCCAATTCTGAGGGAGCGGCTGGCCGTAGCCCACGTAGCGAAAGAAGGACGCGTGTTTTTTGCCAGTGAGCCTGTTGAATTCCTTCATGTCGCCGTTTATAAGGGTGTCCTGATAGACATAGGCTCCGAGATACGTCCCCTCGGGAGGCTCGTACTTCGCCAGCTTATAATCGTCCACTTCGATCAGCACCCTTGGAGCATTCGATCCCTGCTTTGCAGGAGGAGCGGCCCATACGAACACCATTAAAGTGATCAGTAGAAAAACCGAAGCTCCTATGACAAATTTCAATCTCGCCTTTTGTCGTAAATTCATATATATTTGCCCTCCCCATTTTTCACAATTGTATTTTATATCATACTATAAAAAAGTCGTTTTGAAAACCATCTAAATAATGGCAAAAACAACGGCAGCAGCTTCAAACTGCCCTGCAGAGGCTGCCAGGTAGTTTAAAGCTGCTGCCATATAAAAAAAATTAAAGATTTCGGCAGCGTCCTACTCTCCCGGGTTCCCCCAGTACCATCGGCGCTGGAGGGCTTAACCTGTGTGTTCGGTATGGTCCACCGGTGTTTCCCCTCCGCTATGGCCACCG
>QGUT01000012.1 GCA_003242255.1 Bacillota bacterium | reverse complement strand
AGATAACGGTAATAGTCAGGAAAGCTTACGGCGGGGCGTATATCGCCATGTGTTCGAGGCACCTCGGAGCCGACCAGGTTTTTGCATTCCCCACCGCCGAAATAGCCGTCATGGGCCCTGAAGGAGCTGCCAACATAATATTCAAAAAAGAGATAGAAGAATCGGAGGACCCAATGGCCACGAGAAAAGAAAAAATAGAAGAATACCGGGACAAATTTGCAAACCCCTACCAAGCGGCCAAGCGCGGTTATGTAGACGACGTAATAGAACCTTCCGCCACCAGGATAAAGCTGATAAGCGCCCTTGAGATGCTTTCCAGCAAGAGGGAAAAGCGCCCGGCCAAGAAACACGGCAACATCCCCCTCTGAAAAAAGGAAGGTGTAAAGTATGAACAATTTCTTATTAATCCTGGTAGAATACCTAAAGACCGGCCTGCTGATTCTAGTAGGATCCTTGATATCTCTTTACATCCTTTCCCTGATCTTAAACTTTGCTAAAGGGAAGTATCGAACTGCTAAAGAAACTGCAGAAGCAGTGGGCGACAATACTCCAGGTGTAGAAGCAACCACGGAAGAAAATATGGGAGCCCAAGATGTGGAAGAAGAACTGGTAGCCCTGATAACCGCTGCCGTTGCAGCATACCTTGGAAAGTCCGTAAACCAGATAAAAGTAGGTTTCATAAAGCGCATCCACCAAAAAGCCCCCGCCTGGGCCATGGAATCCAGGCTGAATCCAAAAGAAAATCCTTAAAAACATAGAAAGGAGAAAGAGATAATGAAAAGATTCAGGATAACCGTAAACGGAAAAACTTATGAAGTAGAAGTAGAAGAGATCGGGAGCGAAGAATCGAAAAGCGATAAAAAGGAAATTCCCGTCGCTTCAACTCCCACAGTTGAAACCCCTAAAGCCAAAGAAGAACCAACCTCCGCTCCTAAGGCGGCGCCTAAAAAAGCGGCACCTGTCGGGAAACTTACTGTAAACGCCCCAATGCCCGGCACGATTCTATCCATAAAAGTGAAACCCGGAGACGCTGTGAAAAAAGGCGATTTATTGATGATCTTAGAGGCCATGAAGATGGAAAACGAGATTCTCGCTCCTCAAGATGGCACAATTGTCTCCATAGAAATTACAGAAGGAACTTCCGTTAATACCGGCGACGTGCTGGCTGTCATGGAATAGAGGATTATATATGTAAAGGATGATATTTTATGGCTGGACAAAAGAAAATAGGTATAACCGACACCACATTGAGGGATGCCCATCAATCTCTCATAGCGACGCGAATGAAAACCGATGAAATGCTCCCCATCGCTGAAAAACTCGACGAAGTGGGATTTCATTCTCTAGAAGCATGGGGTGGGGCGACTTTCGACAGCTGCATTCGATACCTTGGCGAAGACCCCTGGATAAGGCTTAGGATGCTCAAGGAAAAAATTAAAAAGACTCCTTTGCAGATGCTGTTGAGGGGTCAAAACCTCCTGGGATACCGCCATTACGCCGACGATGTGGTAGAATTATTCGTCAAAAAGTGCGTGGAAAACGGGATAGACATCATAAGGATCTTTGACGCCCTGAACGATATAAGGAACATGAAAAAATCCATAGAAGTCGCTAAAAAATGTGGCGCTCACGTCCAGGGAACTGTTGTATACACCATAAGTCCTGTGCACAACAACGATTATTTTGTCTCTCTGGCAAAAGAACTGGTAGAACTAGGTATAGACTCGTTGTGCATAAAGGACATGGCGGGGCTGCTTACGCCGTACAACGCCTTTGATCTCGTGACAAAATTGAAAGAAGAGATCTCCGTCCCCATTCAGATACACAGCCATTACACCAGCGGAATGGCTTCAATGACTTACTTAAAAGCAATAGAAGCTGGTGCAGACGTAATAGATACAGCGATGTCGCCTTTTGCATTGGGCACTTCTCAGCCGCCGACGGAGACGATGGTGGCAGTTTTAAAAGGAACTCCCTACGATACTAATCTCGATTTAGAGTTGTTATCCGAAATAGCCGATCATTTCAAAAAAATTCGTTCTAACTACAAAATAGACAGTGTCGTCACGATGGTGGACACAGCCGTGCTCAATTACCAGATTCCCGGCGGTATGCTGTCCAACTTAACTCGCCAGTTAAAAGAGCAAAATGCTCTAAGCAAACTACCGGAAGTACTGAAAGAAGTTCCAAGAGTAAGAGAAGATTTGGGGTTCCCACCCCTTGTAACACCCACCAGCCAAATCGTAGGAACTCAGTCAGTAATAAACGTAATAACCGGTGAAAGATATAAGGTCGTCATAAACGAAGTTAAAAATTACGTCAAAGGACTTTATGGCAGACCTCCTGCTCCGATAAATCCCGATTTGAAGAAGAAAATAATAGGCGATGAAGAAATGATAGATTGCCGGCCAGCTGACCTATTAGAGCCAGAGTTGGAAAAAGCCAAGAAAGAAGCGGGATACTATATAGAGAGCGACGAGGACCTGCTCACCTACGTGCTCTTTCCCCAGATTGCCGTCAAATTCTTCCAAGAGAGGCAAGCAAAAAAATATCGCTACGATTCCAATCTAGTAGGGGAGAACAATAAATTCAAATATTATCCAGTTTAAAAAGCCTAGGTCTCACCGCGGGTTTAAAATTGGCCCGCGGTGAATTTTTTTATTCTACCGGCATTATATATAGAGTAGAATTTGCTTTAAGGGTGGTCTTATGAAGAAAAAGCTCTATATCATAGCCTGTGTCCTATTTTTTTGTATAAGTGCAACTTTGTTAAGAGTATATATTTACGAAGCAAAAAACAGCGATAAACTTCTCGAAGGAATTTACATCGGGCAATTCCACGTAGGAGGACTTACCCAGGTTGAGGCTAGGGAAAAGTTAAAAGCTTACGTGGACGAGCACTTGAAGAATCCCATCACTTTGCAATATTTTGATAAATCCTGGAAAATTATTCCATATGAAATGGTAGAAATTCAAATAGAAAAAACCTTGGATGATGTGATTTCTGCAGGAAAAAGCAAAAATTTTTTACTCAGATATTTTACCCGACTAAAATTAAGGACTAACCCTAAAAAATTCGATCTGGAGATTCGAGTAAACGATGAGGCATTTCAAAAAACCCTCCGATCAATTTCTGATGAAATAGACCGCGAACCTAAAAATGCCGAATTCAAAATAGCAGATGGAAATGTAACTATCGAAAAAGAAGAGGACGGTGTAAAAGTAGATGGAGAAAATCTAAAAGCGGAAATCCTGAAAAACCTATGGAGCAAAGAAAGAAAAATATCGGTACCTGTAATCACCTTAAAACCCGAAATAACTCAAGAAACTCTTGCAAAGATGAATATAAACGAAGAAATAGTCAGTTTCTCAACAAAATTTGACAAATCTCAAATTGAAAGGACGACCAATATAAAACTGGCAGCGGAAAAACTGAAAAATTACATTATCCCCCCCGGGCAGGTATTTTCATTCAACGACGCAGTAGGAGAAAGGACCAGAGAGCACGGCTATAAAGAAGCTCCCATTTTCGCGAACAACGAAGTAACTACAGGAATAGGTGGGGGAGTGTGTCAGCTTTCGACTACCCTTTATAATCTGGCCTTACTTGCCGATCTTGAAATCGTAGAAAGGTCCAATCACTCCCTGCCCGTAAGTTACGTACCTCTCGGCCGGGATGCTACCGTAAATTTTGGAGTCATCGACTTTAAATTTAAAAACACCACCGGCGAATATTTGTTGCTGCATACTGAAATTAAAGATAACACTCTCACAATGAGATTTTACGGGAGTAAAAAAATCGATAAAAAAGTAGACGTAGTTTCAGAAATTGAAAAAGTAATTCCTCCACCGGTTAATTTTAAAGAAGACCCGAGTTTAGAAAAAGGAAAGATAATTATCAGGGAGGGGAAACCGGGCTATCAGGTTAAAGTATGGAAAGTTATTACTTACAGTAATGGCGTTCAAGAAAAGAAACTAATATCGACGGACATATATAATCCCATCGCCAGCATCATATATATAGGCAAAAAAGATGAATAATATGATTGTCTTGAATTTTCTTAATTAATTTATTTTTTAATAATTAGAAGGATTTTTCTTTTAAGCAACGTAATATTTACTATTGAAAATATAAAATAATATATAAAATTGTCTCGTTTGCACTAATTGTCTATACAAAGGGGGTATTCAACATGTGCACTTGCAACAATCAGTCGCTACCATACGAGGGAGATTCGCGCTTAACTGAGTTGCTCGAGGAATACAAGGGGCAAAAAGGTGCTTTAATACCCTTATTGCAAAAAACCCAGTCAATCTTCGGGTACCTACCCGAACCGGCTCTCCGCCGAATCGCAGAAAGTCTTAAGCTGCCTCTCAGCCAGGTATACGGAGTAGCCACCTTTTATTCCCAATTCCGTCTAAAACCCCAAGGCCGTCATGTGATAAAAGTATGTCAAGGCACGGCTTGTCACGTAAGGGGGGCATCTAGGATTCTGGATAGGCTTCAGCGCGAACTTAATATAAAACCAGGAGAGACCACCGAAGATTTGCGCTTTACCATCGAACCTGTAGCTTGCCTCGGTGCGTGTGGATTAGCGCCTGTCATGATGGTAGACGATGAGGCTCACGGACGTCTAACCCCGGATGTAATACCGAAAATTCTAGCTAAATACGCATGACTGGCCGTCTCTAGGCGGAGGTGAAAAGCAATGTCAACTCTAAAAAAAATAAATAACTTCGTCGAGTTGCGCCAACTGCGGGAGCAATTGAAAAAAAATTATCAAGAAAGTTTAAGCAATGAAATAAAAATCATCGTCGGCATGGGTACTTGCGGAATCGCAGCTGGAGCCAATGATGTAATGAAAGCCATCATCGATGAACTGCAAAGACGAAACATAAATGCTACAGTGATGCAGACTGGCTGCATAGGAATGTGTGCCCAGGAGCCGATAGTTGAAATAATTCGACCTGGTGAAAAGCGGGTGACGTACGGGCGGATATCCCCTGCAGATGCCAAACGTTTAATAGAAGAACATGTCCTGCAGGGGCGCATTGTCGAAGATCTGGTCGTGGCCACTTTTGAAGAAGGGCATCCAGATGAGACTAATTTTTATAAGCAGCAGCGGTTGGTCCTGCGAAATTGTGGACATATAGACCCGGAAAAAATCGAAGATTATATCGCCCGGGATGGATATATGGCTCTGGCCAGAGTGCTGGAGCAAATGACACCCGAAGAGGTCATTGAAGAAATAAAAGCTTCGGGCCTACGGGGGAGGGGGGGCGCTGGCTTTTTAACAGGTTTAAAATGGAGCTTTGCTGCCAAAGCGCCGGGCGATAAGAAATACGTCATCTGCAATGCCGACGAAGGTGATCCAGGGGCCTTTATGGATAGGAGCATAATGGAAGGCGATCCTCACAGCGTTTTGGAGGGAATGCTGATCGGGGCCTACGCTATAGGTGCTGACGAGGGTTACATATACGTCCGAGCTGAGTATCCCTTGGCTATCAAGAGATTGAGGACCGCCCTCGCCCAAGCCGAAGAAATGGGATTAATCGGAAAAAATATCCTGGGAACCGATTTCAGCTTCACCCTTCATATTAAAGAAGGTGCTGGCGCTTTTGTATGCGGAGAAGAGACGGCCCTTATTGCCTCCATAGAAGGAAAGCGGGGAATGCCTCGGCCACGGCCGCCTTTTCCGGCCACTTCCGGGCTGTGGGGAAAACCGACCAATATCAACAATGTCGAAACCTGGGCCAATGTGCCGATAATAATACGCAACGGCGCAGAATGGTACGCTTCCATTGGTACCGAAACCAGCAAGGGCACCAAGGTCTTTGCCCTTACCGGCAAGGTCAAAAATACCGGCCTGGTGGAAGTACCAATGGGCATTACTTTGCGAGAGATCATCTTCGACATTGGGGGAGGCATACTCAAAGACAAAAAATTTAAAGCCGTCCAGATAGGAGGTCCTTCGGGAGGCTGTTTGCCGGAAGAAAAGTTAGATCTACCCGTCGACTACGAATCCCTCACCAGAGCCGGCGCGATTATGGGGTCCGGCGGATTGGTGGTAATGGACCAGAACACGTGTATGGTGGACGTGGCGAAGTTTTTCCTCAACTTCACCAGAGCTGAGTCCTGCGGAAAATGCACTCCGTGCCGGGAAGGCATCCAGCGGATGAGAGAGATCCTCCAAAATATTTGTAAAGGCAAAGGAACTTTAGAGGATCTAGATAGACTTGAAACATTGGCCAATACCATTAAAGACACCGCACTCTGCGGCCTTGGGCAAACCGCTCCGAACCCGGTGCTAACTACACTCCGGTACTTTAGGGAAGAATATGAAGCTCACATCAGGGATAAGAGGTGCCCTGCCGGGATATGTCAGGACCTTTTGACCTATTTCATTCAGCCTGAACTGTGCCGCGGCTGTACCGCATGCGTCCGGGTATGTCCCGTTGGAGCCATCAGCGGCGAAGTTAGAAAACCCCACGTAATTGATCCCGAAAAATGCATAAAATGCGGTTCCTGCAAGGAGACATGCCGTTTCAGCGCTATCGCCGTAAAATAAATATGAGGAGTGGTAAAATATGAGATTTGTAAGCCTCACTATAGATGGTCGCCAGGTAGAAGTGGCAGAGGGTACAACGGTCCTGGAAGCAGCTCGAAAGTTAGGGATAGAGATTCCCACTTTATGCTACGATAACGACCTCAGTATTGCCGGCGCATGCCGGCTGTGCATTGTGGAAGTTGAAGGGAATAACAAAAATCTGCCGGCTTCTTGCGCCCTGCCCGTAGCAGAAGGAATGGTCGTCCATACCAACTCTCCAAAGGTGAGGGAAGCGCGCAAAATCATACTGGAGCTTCTTCTGGCCAATCACCCCCTAGACTGCCTTACTTGCGAAGCCAACGGAAGATGCAAGCTGCAGCAGTACTGCTATGAGTACGGTGTAAAGGAATCGAGGTTTTCTGGAGAAAGGCGCCATTTTGCTATTGACGATAATCACCCCTTCATAGAAAGGGATTTGGAAAAATGCATTCTCTGCGGCAAGTGTGTCCGGGTGTGTCAAGAAGTTCAGGGGGTTGGGGCAATAGACTACAGCGGCAGGGGTTTTGACACGAAAGTTGCGACTTTTATGGACCGAAGCCTGGCCGATTCTCCCTGCGTCTCTTGCGGCCAGTGCATTTACATGTGTCCCGTTGGTGCTCTGACAGCAAAACCCAGCAAGGGGAAAGGAAGAGACTTTGAGGTAACGAAGGTAGTCACGACCTGCGGTTATTGCGGTGTGGGCTGTCAGCTGGCTCTAAATGTAAAGGACGACAAAATCGTCGGCGTCACCAACGTGCCTGACAGCCACAACCAAGGATATTTGTGCGTCAAAGGTCGCTTCGGCTATGAATTCGTAGACGATCCGGAGAGGCTGACCACCCCTCTGATCAAAGAAAACGGAAAATTCCGCGAAGCGTCCTGGGAAGAAGCATTGGACCTGGTGGCGCAAAAGTTCAACGAGATAAGAGCCAAATACGGTCCCGATGCCTTGGCAGGTGTTTCTTCTGCCCGGGTGACCAACGAGGAAAACTACCTGTTTCAAAAATTTTTCCGCGCGGTGATCGGCACCAACAACGTCGACCACTGCGCCCGATTGTGACATTCCCCAACTGTAGCCGGTCTGGCTACTGCTTTCGGAAGCGGCGCTATGACCAACAGCATTGAAGATATCGAAAAGGCCGATGTAATCCTGGCAGCGGGAACCAATACCACCGAAGCTCATCCGGTGATCGCTACCCGAATTCACAAGGCCATAACTCGACACGGGGCCAAGCTCATCGTAGTAGATCCCCGAAAGACGGAGATAGCATCAAAAGCCCATATCTGGCTGAGACCCTATCCTGGCACCAACGTGGCCGTGTTCAACGGACTCCTCAACGTGATTATAGCTGAAGGGCTGACTGACGATGAATTTATATCCCAGAGGACGGAAAATTTTGAAGCCGTAGCAGAAGCGGTCGCGCCTTATACCCCTGAGGAAGTGGAAAGAATAAGCGGTATTCCAGCTGAAGACCTGATAGCAGCTGCCCGACTTTACGGAAAGGCTAAGCGGGGAATTATCCTTTACGCCATGGGCGTGACTCAACATTCTACCGGAACCGACGGTGTTTTTGCCATTGCCAACCTTGCCATGGCCACCGGCAACATAGGGAGAGAGGGAACCGGCGTCTCTCCCCTCCGGGGGCAGAACAACGTCCAGGGAGCCTGCGACATGGGTGCATTGCCGAATTTCCTGCCCGGCTACCAGAAGGTGAGCGACCCCGCTGTCAGAGAGAAGTTTGCCAAAGCATGGGGCGTGCCGAGCTTGCCGGACAAAGATGGCTTAAAGCTCGGAGAGATTATGGCAGCGGCCTACGAAGGAAAGGTGCGTGCCCTTTACGTGATGGGCGAGAATCTGATGCTCAGCGAGCCTTATATTGCTCACGCCGAGGCTTGTCTTAAAAAGCTGGACTTCCTGGTAGTTCAGGACCTTTTCCTCACCGAAACTGCCCAACTGGCCGATGTGGTTCTGCCGGCAGTATCCTTCGCGGAAAAGGACGGGACTTTCACGAACACCGAGCGCCGGGTGTGCCGGGTGCGCCGGGCCGTAAGCCCTCGGGGTAAAGCAAAACCCGACTGGGAGATCATCGTCGCCCTGGCGGCAAAAATGGGTTACGAAATGAATTACGATGGCCCTGCGTCTATTATGGAGGAGATCTCGAGGCTTACCCCCAGTTACGGCGGGATCACTTACGACCGCCTGGAAAAGCAAGGATTGCAGTGGCCTTGTCCCGACAGGGACCACCCCGGCACAAAACGCCTTCATGCAGAGAGGTTTTCGCGAGGCCGAGGCCTGTTCACGCCCGTTACCTACAAAAAGCCCGCCGAACTTCCCGACGAGCAATACCCCTTCTACCTAGTGACGGGCAGGATACTCTACCATTATCACACCGGAACTATGAGCAGGCGGGTGAAAGGGCTCAATGCCATAGCTCCGTGTGGCCTTTTGGAAATAAATCCTGCAGATGCAAGCAAGCTGGGCATTCAGGATGGAGAAGTAGTTCGGGTTTCCTCGCGGCGTGGAAGCATCACTCCAGCGGTCAGAATTACCGATCGGGTCGCTCCAGGGGTTGTCTTTATAAGTTTCCACTATAGGGAAGTAGCCGCCAACGCTCTGACCAACGCTGTATACGACCCCATTGCCGGAATTCCTGAATTTAAGGTTAGTGCGGTAAAGATAGAGAAATTATGATCGCCAGGTGTTAGTTATGGAACTTGCAAGTACTATTAAAATCACCAGATACCGCGAAGGCAAATGGTCGCATGATGAAGACCTCGTTATAAAGGAAGTGCCCGTAACCATTTACGCCAACGGGCACGAATTGGTGACGACGCTGGCTTCGCCAAGCCACTTGGAGGATTTAGCCCTGGGTTATCTCAAGGCAGAAGGTCTTCTAGATAACCTCGACCAACTCGAAGCGGTAAAGGTTGACCCCGGAGGAAATTGGGTGAAAGTTAATTTAAAAGGGGAAATTCACCAAAAATTGAAAGATCGAAGCCAGCGCATACTCACCAGCGGTTGCGGGCGCGGCTCGGTTTTCTACCGATCTCTTTACGAATTCGAAACAGGCGAGGCAAACTCTTCTAACATCGTGTTTTCCGAAAAGGTGGTAGGAGATTTAGTGAGCCAATTTCACAAAAACTCCCACCTCTTTCGTCAAACGGGCGGAGTTCACGGCGCTGCCCTGGCTGATGAAAAGGGAATTATATTTTTCCGAGAGGATATAGGCCGTCACAACGCCGTGGACAAAGTCATCGGGCGCTGTATACTAGACGGGGTGGACTGCCGAGATAAAATACTAATCATAAGCGGACGCATATCCTCAGAAATAGTGCTGAAAGCTGCCAGAATCGGCGTGCCCCTTTTGATTTCACCTTCTGCACCGACGGATTTAGCAGTGAAAGCGGCGAGACTGCTGAGGTTGACATTGGTGGGCTTCGCCCGGGGAAAGCGCTTCAACGTTTACGCCGGAGAGATGCGGCTGCCTATAAAAATGAGTCAAGATTAAAAAAACCGGACATTCTTTTGTACCTCCAAGGAGATTTACCCCCAAAGGGGGTTTTTTTATTTATGTACCAGAACCTAATATGTTATAATAACAGATAGAACTATCGGGGGTCGTAAAATTATGCAAAATTTCAACAATATAATTATGTCCGTTTTCGGGGGCAGAGAAATTGAACTGCCTTTAAATATTAAAGTTCTAATGAATCTAAAGAAAGAATTCGGTCTGGATGAAATTTCCTATAGCGAGCTATTAAAAAAAGTTCACTGCGACGAGCAGTCTCAGGAAATAAGAGAGTTTATAAAGAATGAGGTCCGAAAAATTCTCTACGAGTGCAAATACTGTCCGCTGCACCTCGCCGATTGCCATACTCAAAAGGTGCCCGGCGAGGGCTCCTGGAATTCACCTTTGATGCTTATCGGAGAAGCTCCTGGCTTTGAAGAAGACCGATTGGGCAGACCTTTTGTAGGGAGGGCAGGGGAATTACTGACGGTTATTCTAAACAAGCTGAACATAGACAGGAAAAAGGTCTATATAACCAATGTAGTAAAATGCCGCCCGCCCCAAAATCGAACCCCTCTCGCCAGCGAGGTAAAAGCCTGTTCGAAAATTTTGGAACTGGAACTGGAATTTATTTCTCCAAAAGTAATAATCACTTTAGGTTCGGTTCCTCTCAACTACTTCAAGCCAAAAAGCAGTATAGTGCAGAGCAGGGGACAGTGGATCTACGAAAGGGGCATTTGGATTATGCCCACTTTCCATCCCGCATTCATTTTAAGGCAGGGAGGGGAAGCTCTAAAGAGAGTAAAATGGCAGGTATGGAGCGATTTTAACAGAGCGATAGCCAAAGTAAAGGAACTAAAGCCTGATTATGATTTCAACTGAGTTTTATTGTATAATATTAAAGGTCAAAGTCACGAGATTTTGGAGGGATAACATGCTTAAATACCAGATATTGACCTGGGGCTGCCAAATGAACCTTCACGACACCGAGGTAATTTCAGGGGTGCTTCAAAAAATCGGATACCGCCCCGCTGAAAATCTCAAAGAAGCGGATATTATCATCCTCAATACCTGTTGCGTGAGGGAAAACGCGGAAAGAAAAGTATACGGCAGACTCGGACATCTGAAACAGTTTAAACAGCGAAAGCCCCATTTGATAATAGGAATATGCGGCTGCATGGTTCAACAGCCTCACGTAGTTGAATATATAAAAGAACATCTGCCTTACGTCGATCTGATCTTCGGGATACACAACGTGCACAAATTGCCCCAGTTAATAGAAAACGTCCGGCTGGCAAACATGCCCGTAATTGAAACCGGCGGAGATTATTCTTCGGTAGAAGAGAATCTACCTATAGAAAGGGAAGACAAAATAAAGGCGTGGGTCACCATAACTTACGGATGCAACAACTTCTGCACTTACTGCATCGTCCCTTACGTAAGAGGGCGGGAAAAGAGCAGAAAACCGGAAGATATTATAAAAGAAGTGGAAGAATTGGCAAAACAGGGCTTTAAAGAAATAAATTTGCTGGGGCAGAATGTAAATTCGTACGGCAGGGATTTAGGGGGAGAAGTTACTTTTCCGGCTCTTTTGAGGAGATTAAACGAAATCGACGGAATCGAGAGGATAAGGTTCACCACTTCGCACCCGAAGGATCTGTCGGACGAACTCATCGAAGCCATGAGGGATTGCGAAAAAGTGTGCGAGCATATTCATTTGCCGGTGCAGGCGGGAAGCAATAAAGTGCTGCAGGCCATGAACCGGAGATATACGAGGGAACATTACATGAACTTGATAGAAAAGTTGAGAAATGCGATACCTGACATTGCGATTTCTACAGATATAATCGTAGGGTTTCCCGGAGAAACGGAAGAAGACTTTCAGGACACCTTAGACCTGGTAAAAAGGGTGGAATTCGATCAGGCCTTCATGTTCGCTTATTCCAAGCGCAAAGGCACCCCGGCTGCCGAAATGGAGAACCAGGTGGATGAAGAAGTGAAGAAGGACCGGCTCAACCGATTAATGGAACTTCAGGATTCTATAAGTGCCAAAAAGAATCGAGCGCTCAAAGGTCAAACGGTGGAAGTGCTGGTCGAAGGAATAAGCCGTAACAATCCCAACCGGCTGTCCGGCAGGACCAGGACGAACAAGGTGGTCAATTTCGAAGGTCCCCAGGAATACATCGGCAAATTAGTAATGGTAAAAATAACCGAACCCCACACATGGTCGTTGATCGGCGAATTGTTAAAGTAGTTTTCCAAGGGGGTCTAAATTTTTAAATGGATACTCCGATGATAAAACAATACAGAGAAATAAAAGAAAAATACAAAGACTATATAGTGTTTTTTCGACTCGGGGATTTTTACGAGATGTTTTTTGAGGACGCCCATATAGCGGCCAGGGAACTCGAGATAGCCCTGACTTCGCGGGATCCGGAAAACCGGGTCCCCATGGCCGGCGTCCCTTACCACGCTGCGGACCAATATATCTCAAGGTTGATAAGCAAGGGATACAAAGTTGTAATATGCGAACAGGTTGAAGATCCCAAAAAAGCAAAGGGAATAGTAAAGCGCGAAGTCGTGAAAATAGTGACACCGGGCACCGTTACAGAAATAAATGCCCTCGATGAAAAGAAAAATAATTACCTGGTTTGTATTTACAGGGAAGAAAATAATTTCGGGATCGCTGCGGCAGATTTGATGACCGGCGAATTTTTGACAACAGAAATCCAAAGCTCATACCCTTACCAGGAACTGCTCGATGAACTCTCGAAACTCGAGCCCCCGGAATGCCTGGTAAATTATTCTTTTTATAGCGATGAAGGCCTGCAGAAAATATTAAAGGCAAATTTTAGTTTTCTTTGTACCGTCAGGGAAGACGACTATTTCGATTTAAATTCGGCGAAAGAACTCCTGCTTTCGCAATTTGGCCAAGATCAGCTGGCGGAAGTCTTTAACAAAAAAAACGCACTCATCGCTTCCGGAGCGTGTCTCAATTACCTTAAGGAAACCCAGAAACTTACTCTAAATCATATAAATGCCCTCAAATACTACGAAAGAAACGAATACATGGTCCTAGATATATCCTGCCGAAAAAATTTGGAGCTGACCGAATCTTTAGCCGACGGCAAGCGATACGGCACCCTATTTTGGGTGCTCGACAAGACGGAAACGTCTATGGGCGCCCGGACTTTGAGAAAATGGATAGAACAGCCTTTAATAGATATAATCAAGATAAAAGAGCGGCAGGATGCTGTGGAAGAATTTTTCAACGACTATTTTCTCCGCCAGGAATTGAAAGAACAATTGAGAAACCTGTACGACCTGGAAAGGTTGACGGGAAAGCTGGTATGCGGCAACGTCAACGCGAGGGACCTTCTAGCTATAAAAAACACGGTCAAATATTTCCCGAAAATAAAAGAATTGCTATCAAGATGCAAGACGAAATTGTTGTCGACCTTATATAAAGAGTTGGACCCGTTAGAGGACGTATACGAGATTCTGGAAAAATCGATCAATGAAGACCCGCCGCTCTCAGTTAAAGAAGGTGGGTTAATAAAAGACGGTTTTAATGCCGAAATCGATAAATTGAGAAAGGCAGCAACCGAAGGCAAGAGTTGGATTGCAGAACTGGAAAAAAAGGAAAAAGAAAGAACCGGAATAAAATCTTTGAAAGTGGGCTACAACAAAGTATTCGGATATTACATCGAAGTCACTAAAACCAACCTGCCCCTGGTCCCGAAGGATTACATTAGGAAACAGACCCTGGCAAACGGCGAAAGGTTCGTAACCGAAGAGTTAAAGGAATATGAATCGCTCATCCTGGGAGCTGAAGAAAAACTTTTGGATCTAGAATATGAAGTATTCTGCCAAATCCGCGAAAGGTTGGTCGCCGAAATACCCAGGCTCAAAAAAAGCTCTCATGTAATTTCCGTCCTGGATGTGTTGCTATCGCTGGCTGAAGTAGCGGCATCCAACAATTACGTCAAACCTGAGCTCACTTTGACCGACGAAATACATATCGTCGAAGGGCGGCACCCCGTTGTGGAACTGACCCTCAAGGATGAAATGTTTATCCCCAATGACACACACATAGACTGCAAAGATTCGATGATCTCAATAATTACAGGCCCTAACATGGCGGGAAAATCCACTTACATGCGCCAGGTGGCCCTTATAGTGCTCATGGCTCAGATGGGAAGCTTTGTGCCAGCGAAAAGCTGCCAAATGGGGATAGTGGACCGGATCTTTACCCGAATCGGCGCCGCCGACAATCTGGCATCGGGGCAGAGCACCTTTATGGTGGAAATGGTAGAAGTGGCCAACATATTGAAGAACGCCACCCCCAAAAGCTTACTGATTTTAGATGAAGTCGGTCGGGGCACCAGCACTTACGATGGCCTGAGCATTGCCTGGGCCGTAATAGAATATATCAACAAACACATAAAGGCGAAGACGCTATTTGCCACCCATTACCACGAAATAACCCAGCTTAAGAAATTAAAGGGCATCAAAAATTTCAAGGTTCTCGTAAAAGAGCGCGGGGAGGACATTATATTCTTAAGAAAAATCGTCGACGGAGAAGCTGATAAAAGTTACGGCATACAGGTGGCGAGACTTGCGGGATTGCCAAAAAGCGTAATACTCCGGGCTCAAGAAATTCTTAAGGAATTGGAAAGGAACGGCAAATCAAACCTTGAGATAAATCAAACAGCGGCCCTCGAAGATGCCCCTTCGAAGGAGACCCAGCTCAATATAGAAAGCATAAAAAACGAACAAATCATCCGCCTGATCAAGGACTTGGACATAAACACCATAACTCCTCTGGAAGCTCTTAACTTTCTTTATTCTATTAAACAAAAGCTTATTTGAGGAGAAATTGCAATGGGAAAGATCAAGATATTGGACGATAGCGTATCGGCAAAAATAGCTGCCGGCGAGGTCATAGAAAGGCCGGCCTCCGTTGTAAAGGAGCTCATCGAAAATTCCATCGACGCCGGGAGCAGACATATCTTCGTTGAAATCGAAAACGGCGGAAAGAGCCTTATTAAAGTCACCGACGACGGAGAAGGCATGGAGCCGGATGACGTAAAGCTCGCTTTCGAAAGGCATGCCACCAGCAAAATATCAAATTTAGATGATATTTTTAGAATAAACACCCTCGGTTTCAGGGGCGAAGCTCTACCCAGCATCGCATCCGTTTCAGTTTTGACAGTACTCACGAAGACAAAAAAAGCCCTGATCGGAACTAAATGCACTCTGCGGGGAGGTGTAGTCGAAGAATTCGAAGAAACAGTCGCCAAAAAAGGCTGTTGCGTAATCGTGAGGGATCTTTTTTTCAATACTCCGGCACGATTGAAGTTTCTAAAATCATCCTCGAGAGAATCCTCTTTAATTGTAGATCTCATATCCAAATACGCAATAGGCCACCCCGACATATCTTTCAAGCTGTCCGTAGACGGCAAGGCGGTGCTATTTACCACCGGCAATGGAAAGTTGCAGGAAGTAATAGCCCGGATATACGGATACGATATGGCCAAGGACCTGATCCCTATCGATAAAAAATTCAATTTCGGCCACATATTTGGCTACATATCGCCCCCTAAGCACACGCGGGGAAACAGGTCCTGGGAGACCTTTTTCGTCAACGGCCGCCTTGTGAAAGATAAAGGCTTGAGCTCTTCTTTAGAAAGAGCTTACAGAACCCTAATTCCCGGAGATAAATTTCCCATAGCTTTTATAAATATAGAAATAGATAGCTCATTAATAGATGTCAACGTCCACCCGGCCAAAACCGAAATAAGATTTCAATCGGAAAACGAAGTGCTTCAGGCCCTGTACGAAACCGTAAGGGATGGTCTATTTGGAACCACCCTGGTGCCAAAAGAGAAACTCAGCTTTCCCAAAATGAGTATTCCTGAACAATACAGCGAAGCAGAAAACGAAAGCTTGCTAAAAGAAGAATATTTTACCAAAATTTATGGAAAAATAAAGAATAAAATGGAGAGCCCCGGCGAGAATGTCGAAAACGGGAATGTCGAGCATAAAATTGTTGAGCAGGACGGCGCTAAATTGAAGGATATTGATCGTCAAGAAGAACTTCAGGGAAATCAAGCCGTAGATGCCCAAATAGAAAATCCCGCTTTGGACGTCCACTTTATAAAGATCTTAGGCCATCTCTTCAAGACTTACATAGTAGTCCAGGGCGACAAGGAATTTTACCTGATAGATCAACATGCGGCCCACGAGAGAATACTTTTTGAAAGATATTCCGAAGGATTAAATTCCCGGGAAATATCGCAAGAGTTGGTGTATCCGGTGACGCTGAAACTTACCTTCGAAGAAATAGATTTCGTGGAAGAGAACGAAGACCTTATAAGAAAAATGGGATTTGACTTCGAGATCTTCGGAAAAGACACACTTTTGATCCGAGCGGTGCCCTATCTTTTAAACAAGCCGGTGCAACCGGAATCTTTGCGGGAAGCTATCGACGAGTTAAAAGAAAGCGGGGAACTGAGATGGCGCTCGCGCGAAAAATTCCTAGCTTCCATGGCATGCCATACAGCCATAAAAGCAGGCGACGACCTTTCCATCGATGAAATGCAGGAGCTCTTAAATCAACTCAAAAAAACGAAAAATCCCTACTCCTGTCCCCACGGGAGGCCTACGATGATTTCCATTACTTTGTACGAATTAGAAAAGAAATTTAAGCGTATAAATGGATAAGAAAATCTTAGTTGCCATCGTAGGTCCTACTGCCGTGGGAAAAACCGAAATATCCATAGAAGTGGCATTAAAATTAGATGGAGAGATAATCTCGGCCGATTCAATGCAAATTTATAAGTACATGGACATAGGCACGGCAAAGCCCACTTTGGAAGAAAGAAAAGGCATCCCTCATCACATGATAGATATAGTCTACCCGGATGAGGAATTCAGCGTGGCAGATTTCAAGGAAATGGCGGAGAAATGCATTGCCGACATCCACCGCCGGGGCAAGATACCAATTCTTACCGGGGGAACAGGTCTTTACATTAACGCCGTCTGTTACGGTTATACGTTTTCCAGCTTTGACAAAGATGAGAATCTGAGAAATCAACTCAGGCTGGAGGCAGAAAAATACGGCAATGAATTTTTATACGGCAAATTAAAACAAATCGATCCAAAGGCTGCGGAAAAAATCCACCCCAACAACTTGAGAAGGGTAATAAGAGCGCTTGAAGTCTATATAAAAACGGGAGTGCCTTTTTCCCATTTTGAGGAACTGACAAAAATGCATGGAAGCCCTTACGACCTTTTAATTTTTGGCCTCACCATGCCCAGAGAAGAACTTTATAAAAGGATAGACAAGAGAGTCCAAAAGATGATAGAAAGCGGTTGGATTGACGAAGTAAAAAGGCTCCTTGAAATGGGATATGCGAAAGATTTAAATTCCATGCAGGCTTTGGGATACCGGCAAATAATAGATTATTTAGAGGGCCGCATCACCCTGGAAGAAGCTGTGCGTCTCATCGCGAGAGACACCCGGCGATATGCTAAGAGGCAATACACCTGGTTTAGAAAGGACAAAAACATCATTTGGTTGGATTTGCTTAAGGAAGGCAGGGAAAAAATTATAGAAAATATTATAAAAAGCGTTGAAGGAAAATTAAAAAATTCCTAGAATATAACTTTATATACATAAAATAGAAGGGGGACAAAGAATGACAAAAGCTCAAATAAACATCCAGGACGGGTTTTTAAACCAGATCAGGAAAGAAAATATTCCTGTCACAATTTACCTGATCAACGGCTTTCAAATGAAGGGCTATGTTCGCGGATTTGATAACTTTACCGTAGTCCTCGATTCCGATGGGAAGCAATTGCTGATTTACAAGCACGCCGTATCGACGATAGCTCCCCAAAAACCGGTGAGCTTCGCTGGTCCTTCCCCTGAAAAGAAAACAGAGGAATCCCAGTAAAAAAACTCCCAAGAAATCTTGGGAGTTTTTAATTTGTGCCTAAAAATGTATTAAAGGCATATAATAAAGTGGTACATAGTTTTCCTTTAGCGGAGGTGCAATGAATGGCCAATTTAAATCTGAAATGTAAAATAGAAAATCCCGAGCATATCATGGATTTGATCGCCAATGGAACAATAACTCCGGTAGAAGCCTTTTTATTATTCAAGGAATTGGATGAAAAAAAGGAGACATCTCCGCTAAAACCCGACCATGAAGAGAAAATAGAGGACATATTGAAAGAATTGGACGGCCTGATCGGACTTACGAAAGTCAAACAATTGGTCAGAGAAATTCAGGCTTACGTGGAAATCCAAAAAAGGCGTCAAAAGGAGCAGCTCTTTTCCGAGTCGCTAGTCCTCCACATGATTTTCAAGGGAAATCCAGGAACTGGGAAAACGACGGTTGCAAGGCTCCTGGGCAAAATATTCAAGCAAATGCGCGTGCTGCAAAAAGGGCATCTGGTTGAAGTAGAAAGGGCGGACCTGGTGGGCGAGTATATAGGGCATACGGCCCAGAAGACGAGGGAACAGGTAAGGCGAGCTCTAGGTGGCATATTATTTATCGACGAAGCATATTCTCTTGCTAGAGGAGGAGAAAAGGATTTCGGAAAAGAGGCCATCGATACTTTAGTCAAAGCTATGGAAGACTACAAAGAAAATCTCATCGTAATTCTGGCTGGATATAAAGATGAAATGGAATGGTTTCTCAGAACCAACCCGGGATTGAGATCCAGGTTCCCAATTCAAATAGAATTTAGCGACTATACAATTGAAGAATTGCTAGAAATAGCAAAATTAATGGTTGAAAAAAGGCAGTATAAACTGACACCCGAAGCTCTTCTCAAACTTGAACATATCCTTAAAGAAAGCCAAAAGAATTTAAACTACGATAAAATGGGAAACGCCAGGCTGGTTAGAAACCTCATCGAAAAAGCGATAAGGCGGCAGGCATTGCGGCTTATAAACCAAAAACAAATATCCCGCGAAGACCTCATATATATAAAAAGCGAAGATATCGCAGAAATCGACGAGATTTAAGGGGGTGGCCGACTATTTGAAAAAATGTATAATAGTAGGTAAACCGAACGTGGGAAAAACCACTTTTCTTATAAATTTTGCAGAATACCTTGGGGCAAAAACTATTGAATTCGAATTTGCTTTTCCCGATGGAACAAAATTTAAAAAAAAATACCCCTGTAAGTCGGCTATAAGCGACTTGGTGGATGAAAATTCCCATAAAACCCTGGCACTTCAGGGCGCGACGTTAGAAATACCTGTAGGGAAAGGCAAAAAAAAAATACAGGTAATAGACACCACAGGCCTCATCGATGGCATTCATGAAGACCCCAAAGTCCGTCGATCCATCTCTCAAACCATCTATGAAGTTCTCAATTCCCAAATGATAATTCATATAATCGATGGATCAGCGGTGACAAAAGAAGATCTGCCGAGTTCCCCCAGCGAGGTGGACTTTCAGATATCACAAATTGCTCGATTAAAAAAAGGGTACGTCATTCTCGTCAATAAAATGGATTTGCCAGGGGCGGAGGAAGGATTAAAAATTATCGAGGAAAAATTTCACGGAAATGTAATCATCCCTGTGTGCGCCATCAATAAAAAAGGGTTTAAAGAGGTGAAAACTTTTGTGGCATATAACCTCTAACCCTTTAATTAGCAAAATATTTGCAGTCTTTCTCACGGGTCTAGTCATAAAGATGATGGACGACTTCATCGATTCTGAATACGATGATATGCTAGGAAAACGAAATTTATCGAACGTCCTCGGAAGGGGAATTCTGCCGTATGCCATTTTTATTTTTTCTCTGGCATGTCTCCTTGATCCGAGAACATCTATAGGTTTATTTTTTTCAAGCTATATATTTGGAATGGTTACAGACTACAACGTAAAAATGCCAGCAGGTTTATACGGTTACCAGGAATCACTAATAGTGCTTTCTTTGGGCATTTTACTTCTGGGCTTTAGCGAAATAACTTCATCTTTGTTTATAATGGGGTTCGTCCAATTGTGGGACGACCTTTGCGACTATAAGAAAGAAAAGAACTGCGGCAAAAACTACGTGAAATTGCTGGGAAAAGTAGAATGCATTATCCTTTCAATTATATGCTTTCTGTCTGCTTTTTACTTCGACGCTGTTAAAACTGTAGCAGCAAGCTTATCAGCTGTATCGATAGTTTACATAATATTTTTATTGTCAAGTTGTGAGGAGGTGTCGTAAAATCATCAGAGAACTTATTCCTTACATCGTTGCAGCACTTCTCATATTTCTGGCCGGCTATTCCTTAGGTAGGCGGATTGGGAAAACCGAAGGGGTAGAGGAGGGGCTTTCAAAAAGCTTCTTATACATGCAAAATAAAATGTTGAATGATTCGGAATGCCCACTGTGCCGAAGAGCATTGAAACAGGAAAATTGATGTGATAAAATCTAAAAAAAAGCATAAGAAGGGGTAACATGCACAGCATCACGAGGGAAATAATAAAATCGAAGTTTTCCATAAATGAAGAAATAATATCATTGGCAGAATCCGTTACACAAGAAGTAAGCGAAGTATTTGAAAAGGTCAACGACATAGTGGAATGCAACCAGCTCAAAGTAACGGCAGCTATGGTAGAAAACAGCTTAAGCGATTTCCATCTAAACGATTCCACAGGCTACGGTTATAACGATGTGGGGCTGGAGACCATCGAAGCCGTATTTAGCCACGTATTCGGCGCCGAAGATGCACTGGTAAGACCCCAGATTGTTTCCGGCACCCACGCTATCACCCTTTGCCTTTTCGGCGTCTTAAGGCCCGGGGACGAATTATTGTCCGTCACCGGCGACCCATACGATACCTTGAAAGACGTCATTTTAGGGGAAAATACGGGTTCTTTAAAAGATTACAATATAAACTACTCCCAAGTAGAGCTGAAAAACGGAAAACCCGACTTCGAAAAAATCAGGGAGAAAATCACTGCAAAGACGAAGATGGTGCTCATACAGCGTTCCAAAGGCTACAGCTTAAGGCCTACCCTAGATATAGACAGCATAAAAGAGTTGATCGAATACATAAAAGCAATCAACGAAAATATAGTATGTCTCGTAGATAACTGCTACGGGGAATTTACCGAAACTAAGGAACCGACCGAAGTCGGAGCTGATTTATGCGCCGGCTCGCTTATAAAAAATCCCGGAGGAGGCATCGCCCCGACCGGTGGCTATGTGGTAGGGAAGCGAGAGCTAGTTGAACGCTGCGCTTACCGCCTATATGCCCCAGGGCTAGGGAAAAATTGCGGTCCATCGCTAAATTTCAACCGATTAGCTCTTCAAGGATTATTTTATTCCCCCATGGTGGTAGGCGAAGCTTTGAAGGGATCCATTTTCATATCAAGATTTTTTGAAAGGGCCGGATTTAAGGTACATCCTTCTTATAACGAAAAGCGCAGCGACATCGTCACTGCTATAGAAATGGGCGACAAAGAATCTTTGATCGCTTTTTGCCGAGGCCTGCAGAAGGCAGGCCCGGTAGATGCCCATATTACACCTGAACCGTGGGGAATGCCCGGCTACGCGCACCAGGTAATAATGGCGGGAGGCAGTTTTATCCAGGGAGCTTCGATTGAGTTAAGCGCCGATGCGCCCATCAGGGAGCCGTATGTAGTATATATTCAAGGCGGCATCAATTTCTTTCACATAAAATTGGGAGCCATGAGTGCTCTACAGAATATGATTGACGAGGGCGTATACAAAGTTAAAACCTTCTAAAAAGACCTATTACCTTGCCCAAAACCTTAACGTCTTTTACGATTATAGGATCCATAAAGCGATTTTCCGGCTGCAACCTTATGCGGTCCTTTTCTTTAAAAAACCTTTTGACCGTAGCCTCGTCTCCCAGGAGCGCTACTATTATATCCCCGTTTTCCGCAGAGCTGGTAGACTTTACGACAACATAATCGCCGTCAAAAATACCCGCTTCTATCATGCTATTTCCCTGGACTCTCAACATGAATAACTCGGATTCAGGGACCATCTCTTTGGGAAGAGGGAACACGCCCTGGATATTTTCTTCCGCCAGGATAGGCTGTCCCGCCGTTACTCTTCCCACGATGGGCACAGGAACGTAGCCGGAGTTGAACAAATATTTATTATCCGATACAATAATGGAGCGGGGTTTCTGAGGATCTCGGGTAATATAGCCCTTTTTCTCAAGCTGGACCAGGTAGGAGTGAACGGTAGCGGTGGATTTAAGATTCGTAGCAGCGCAAATTTCCCGCACTGAAGGGGGATAACCTCTTTTCTTTAAAAAATCCCTTATAAAATCCAATATCTGTTGTTGTCTCGGCGACAAATTTTTTTCCATCGCAAAAATCACTCCATACAAGGTAAATTTTTAGGTTAATTATACCACAATGAAAAACGATTTTAAACGTTTGTTTGAAAAAAATTGAGTTGAAAAAGTTAATTGGAGTAGAAGGCAGTCTGAAATTTGATTTTCGGGAGTAAGATAACGTCCGATAATGTATATTATGTAAACTTATAAAATGAAAAGGGCCCTATATTAGGGCTTTTTATTGCGAGCTCTAGTATGGGAATGCTTTTGAATACCTCTGATTATAAGACCAATGGAAATGAATAAAGGTATAATTAAGGTTAATAAAGAATTCCAGGTTATTTCGGAAAAAATGCAATACATTATGATAGAAAAAAGATTTAATATGCCTATAATAATGAGCAGCGAAGGATAATTGCTCAATTTACTCACAGGTCTCGGGACCTTGCCCGTACCTACATAGTGCCAGGGATTATACTGGTGATCTAACCACTCCTGCAAATCTTCAATTTCATTTTTTCTATCTTTTTTCATGACCAACACCTCCATTGGACTAGCCCTTAGATTTTATATTGGATAAAATGTATCTAATGAAGTCCAACGCCTTCAACTTTTGGGCCTATT